>PWZK01000208.1 GCA_003567495.1 Candidatus Brocadiaceae bacterium | reverse complement strand
TCGGCCTGTTCGACCACGATTCCGTAATCTCCGGCATGCTGCGAGAGCCAGGTCAAAACACCTGTAGCGGGCGTCATAGGATAGCCGGCGGCGAATTTAACGCCTGCCGTTGCGGCCCCGAGGGCGGTAGCTTCGGCGCCGCTGCAGATATTGCTCCCGGCATCGGCCGGATCCGGAAACTGCATGTCAACCGACAGTTCCGCTGACAGTTCCGCACCGGCTTCGGCACATGCATGGTTTTTCTCAACAGTTTCGGCTCCCTTGTTTCCAAACGCGGCTTCAATGCCATCTTTCAGGACGTCGGTCTCATATGGCAGAAGCCCGAAAACGGCCCCGGCGGCCACCATGTTGGCCATAACCTTAGTTCCGCCCGCCTCCTTTGCCGTCTTGTTTATTGGAAGGGCACTGGCTCTTCCTTTCCCATCGGACTCCGCATTGCTGATGATAAGTCCCTTGCCGGCAACGTTTTCGCCAAGCTCCCTGACGCCCTCCTCGGTGAGACTGACCAGAATGTCGGCCTTCCGCCGGGCGGAGAACAGCGGCAGGTCGCCAAACCGTATGTCATACCAATTGAGACCGCCGCGTATCCTCGACATGTAACATTTTGAGGAAAAGACGTAAAAGCCCATGCCGGCGAGAACGCCGGTAAGAATCTCGCCGGCTGTCTCGATGCCCTGTCCGGCTTCGCCGGCTATGCGTATGTTAATATCCATTCTTGCTATCTCCTTTTGCGGGAAAAACGTTGCGGTCGTGTCTCACCACGCGGCCATGCCCGGCATAGAGCTCCGCCGCGGTGTGACCTTCGATAAGGCTTGTAGGATGCTCTTCTATGCCGCGGTTGACACACACTACCTCTTCGACCGTGTCCGACACAAAATCGTGGGTGACCATCAGGATCGTAATGCGTTTCTTTAGTCTCTGCAGTATCTCGTGTAGGTGCCGCTCCTGTCCCGGGTCTATGTTTGCGGTCGGCTCGTCCAGAACCAGCAACTGCGGGTCGGAAGACAATGCCCGGGCTATCAGCACACGCTGGCGCTGCCCACCGGAAAGGTCCGAAAACGGCCGGCGGGCAAACCCGTCCATATCCACCTCTCCGAGCGCGCGTCGTGCAGCCTCCCTGTCAGCTCCGGTATAAGGGCCAAACAGACGTCTCTCCAGCCTGCCCATCAGCACCACTTCCAGCACATTGACCGGAAAACTGAGATCGTGTCGCGGGTTCTGCGGCATATACCCTATGCGGTCGCGCACCCGTGTGGGAGGTCGGCCGAAAACCCTTACCTCTCCGCTATCGGGCCGAAGCAGACCAACTATAACCTTCAGCAGGGTCGTTTTTCCACCGCCGTTGGGACCCACTATACATATCAACTCGTTTTGGCCGGCAACGAAATTTACGTCTTTCAGTGCGGGCACCGCCCCGTATGAATAAGACATGTCCTTTATTTCGACAACCGGAGCTTCGGTCATCTTTCGAACCTCGACGAAAAGATATGGCATATCCCGCTCGTTGGTTTATGAAATATGCGGGATTATTCAGGTAAACAAGTTTTAAAACGGGCCGCCTTTCACTCTGCACCACCGAGCGCTTTTGCAATGTTTCGGCCCATATCCAGAAGATTCTCCAGCACGTCCTCCGCCAGCGGATTGAGCGGCATAACCACACCGTCTATGGCCTCGGCAATCACTTTTGCACTTCTGCTTTCAAACTGAGGCTGAACGAAAATGACCTTTACTCCGTCTTCCAGGGCCTGAGTGATCAATCTGCGAAGATGCTTCGGCGAGGGACTCCGTCCACCGGTCTCCACAGCCTCCTGTACAAGCCCGTAGGTGCCTGCAAAATACCCGAATGCCGGGTGAAACACGTAAAAACTACGTCCGCGATGCGGGGCCAGGATTTGCGTGAGTTGTTCGTGCACGCTCTCAACATCTGCAAGGAAAGCCTGCAGGTTCTCCTCGTAAGCATCTTCGTGCTCGGGGTCCTCGCTTTTCAGGGCGTCCGCTATGTTTCGAGCCTGCACTTTTATTTCAGGCGGAGACAGCCAGATATGAGGGTCCTTGCCTTCAGCGTGATGATGCCGGTGCCCGGTATCGTGATCCTCGCCGTGGTCATGGCTATGGGAATGTTCCTGCATGTCGCGCAGCTCGACACCCTCGCTTATATCGACCACCCGTACGGCAGCCCCCGAGCGCTCAACCCTACCTGCAAGTTTTCTACCGAAAGGCTTTATGCCGTGAAAATAAATATCCGCCCCGCCGAGCCTTGCGATCTCCCGCGGCGTTGGGGTAAAAACGTGAGGGTCTCTTCCGGGCGGGACCAACACGTGCATATCCACCATGTCTCCGCCGATACGACTTACAAACCGCCCCTGCGGCGGTATGTTTACAAACACGGTCAGCACGCCGTCCGTCTCGTTTTCAGTTGCAGGCGATACACCCGCATCGTCGGGCGAACACGCGGCGGCTGAAAAAAGAAAACCCGACGTAATTGCCGCCACCAAAACACTTAACGTCAATTTTCTCCGTCGCTCAGAAATAGATCCGGTCATTATTGCCTCTCCCACCATTCTCTTATCGTGGAACATATACATTCTGCATTATAGAATACTTTCGGCCAACAGTCAATGGTTGGGAGGAATTTGTGCTGCAGCGTTTTTGTGCCTGTCGGAGCGCAGCTTATCCGGGCGGATGGACGCTATGGACTGTATGGACGCTGCGAGCCGCCGCGCAGTGGCCGGAGCGCTGGTAATGGCAGGCTAAAAGCCCGCACCACAACTTGCAGTCTTTTGTGATGCAGGCATCTTGCCTGCTTTACACAACGTGGTTACTGTTTTTCATTTGCATCATTGCCAAAAATCAGTGAGAATGGGGAGCATCAAAAAAAGGGGGGAGGAAATGCACGAACTTTCACTGGCGGAAAGCATGATTAACACCGCGCTCCGGACGGATGGAGTCGGGGCGGATAACCTCCGCGTGCTGAACATCAAGTGCGGTGCACTCTCCGGAGTTAACGCACAAACGCTTGAGTTTTGCATCCAAATTGTCGCCGAGCGGCTCGGCATTGAAAATGTGTCGGTCGTTATAGAAGAAGTTCGGCCGCAATTGCAATGCAGCTGCGGACAAAGTTATAATGCTGAAGACATATTCAGCGAGTGCCCGCGATGCGGAAAAACCCAACACCGGATCACGGGCGGTAAGGATGTTTTTCTTGAATCTGTTGAGGTTAATGATGGCCAGAGTTAATGTCGATACCCCGGCGGCCGGGAAAAATGCAATTGCTGCGGAAAAAAACCGGAGGCTGTTCCGTGAAAATCATGTTTTTGTGATGAACATGATAGGTTCGCCCGGATGCGGCAAGACTTCCATACTGGAATATACCGCAGAAAATTCCAACGTGCGCTGCGCCGCCATAGTCGGCGACGTTAAGACAGCGCTGGACGCCGACAGAATACTGGACCGCAATATGCCGGCATACCCCATTGAAACGGGCGGGGGGTGCCACCTTACCGCCGTACAGATCGGATCGATGCTGACGCGGATCGATCTTTGCAAAACAGACTGCCTTTTTATTGAAAATGTGGGAAATCTGGTATGCCCTTCCGTATTCGATCTCGGCGAGGACATAAAAACAGGGGTGTTGAGCGTTCCGGAAGGGGATGAGAAAGTGAGAAAATACCCCGAGCTTTTCTCACGCACCGATGTGGTATTTATAAACAAAACCGACCTGCTGCCACACTGTGAATACGATATGGAGAAGATCGAGAGGGACTGCAGAACGGCCCGGCCCGGCGTGAAAATTTTCAAAGTCTCCGCGACAAAAGGACTCGGGTTTGAAGATTGGGCGCGTTACCTGGAAATGAACCGTAAAGAGCAACAAAATGGCAAATGATCGGGAATCAAAGCAACACATAATAACAAAAGAAACCGAAGCCCGGCCCGAACATGGAAAATATGAATCGCTGGTGCTTTCGGTTTTTGTGTTGACAACCCTGCTTATCATACTGACGGGCTTTTTCCATACGCCTCGATATTCGCTCGAAGCCTTTTACAGGGCTATGGCGGCAAACGACCTGCTCGACGGACTATCCCGCGGCAGGCAGGCGCTCGTAGGCTCGTTGCAGATGGCCCCGCTGCCGACCGTTTTTCTGGCGATACTGGCCGCCCTTCCGATTTTTAATGCGACCGAAGCGCTGTGCGTTGCGATAGCCGCCGGCTGCGGTTTGCTTCTGTGCCGGCAACTCAACGACCTGTGGCGTGCCGCGGGTATCCCGGCGCCCCTCCGGGCGGCGGGGGGGGGCGCTATCCTGTTGCTCCCGGGCACCGCAACAAGCATAATGTCGGGAAACAGCACAATGCTTTTTATAGCGACGGCGGTGGGCGGAATGTGCTTTTTGGTGGACTGGCTGGATACAGCCCGGCTGAGATCGCTTACCTACGCCGCGCTCCTTCTGGGACTGGCGCTGACAGTTCGATTCCAGACCCTTTTTATCGCAATGGCGGCCGCCCTGGCGGTATTTGTAGCAATTGTCTCGAAAAAACCGGAGAAAGGGCTTGCAGAAGGCACTTCCCTTATTTTCATAACTCCCATCTCCTACATGATCCTGCTGTGGCTGGGCGGAAACTGGCTGATACTCGGCAACCCTTTTTTTCTGCTTCGCGGCGCATTGAGATTCACCGTGATCAGCCGGGACGGGGCGGGTGAACTGCTCCTGACCGGCGGCGACTGGGGCACTCTCGGGGCGGCGCTGCTTATAGGCGCCGCTCCGCTTATGCCTGGTCTGATCAAGAGAAAAAAAGTCGGTGCAGCATGGGGGGGCTTAATTTTTGCCGCTGCAATAGTGGCTGCGATGATAGCATCTTACTTTTTCATCCCGCACCCGGATGTAAACAAACCCGACGATCAGATAGCGAAGGTTATGGCCGGGCTGGAGAGCAGACACGACAACACATCTTTCATAGTCACCGGCTTTGAAGGTTATGAATTCAGCGCTGCAGCCGGGGATAACCATGAAGACGTCTGGATCCATGTCATGCACCTGGAGCAGACACTGCTCGACCGCATTATAGGGGACTTCAGAGGCCGTAGCCTTTTCCTTCTTGTGAACTCCAGGGATCTGTCCAGCGGATGGATCAATATGGGGCTGGAATGGGCCGGCCCGCACACGCACATACCAGAACAGTTCTTTTTTGTCGAAAAAACCGGCGACTGGCTGGTGTTTGAAGTATTCTGCCCGGATGCGCCTACTTTTTTTGAAAAAAAGTAGGACAAAAAACTTTTCTTTTTACACGACAGAGTTTTTTGCCAAGCTTTTTGCAAAAAAGCTTCTGCGCTCGATTTCTTCGCATCTGCACCGCCTGGCACGCGTGAAATAAGCGTGTTAGCGCCTGATCATATCTCCCGGATTAAAAAACTCCTCTCCGCGTTCCAGTCTCGCAAATACTTCAGGCAGTTTTTCAATAAGATCTTCCGGCGCAAGCGATGTTCGGCTCACTTCGGCGGCGGCGATATCGCCCGCCAGACCGTGGACAAAAACGCCCAGAGACGCAGCATCGAAACAATCCATGCCCATGCCGGCCATCGACGTTATGATCCCGGTCAGCACATCGCCCATGCCGCCGGCTGCCATGCCCGCGTTGCCGGTCATGTTGACATATATCCGCTCCCCGTCGGCGACCACCGTGCGGTGTCCCTTCAGAACCGTAACAACGCCGTACTCTTTAGCAAATCCGGCTGCAACGCCACTCCGATCCGCCTGAACGCCGGCCGTACTTGCGCCGGTAAGCCGTGCCATCTCGCCGGGATGCGGGGTGATTACCGCAGGTGCTTCCCGCGCCTTCAGCGCAGCCGTTTGCCGGCTCAGGGCGTTAAGCGCGTCGGCGTCGAGAATAACCGGCAGCCCCAGGCTGCGAGTCCATCTCCATACAGCCTCAATAGTTTCCTGAGCGGTCCCCAGCCCCGGGCCGACGGCACAGGCGTTGGCATTTTTCGCCAGGTTCTCAACCTGCGGCAACGCCCGGAGCGAGATTGTCCCGCAGGCGTCATCAGCCAGCGCCGCAGACATAATGCTGGCCCGAAACAATTCGCCCACCATCGCGGAGCCGGCGGGCAGAGCAAGGGTTATCAGCCCGGCGCCGGCCTTTTGCGCTCCGAGCGCGGCAAGGCACCCGGCGCCGCACATGCCCGGCGAACCGGCTACAACAAGCACCCGGCCAAACCGGCCTTTGTGATCTTCCGCACGTCGGGCGGGCAGATTCTTAAGCTTCGTGATCTCTTTCATATCCGACCTTAAATCTCATTAACCTGCATATTTCATAACCCTGAAACGGATATTAACATAAGTGGGATATAAATCAAAATGTTGGTCAGAAAATTTATTGTTTCTATAATCACTCTCTGCTTTACTTGCACGATAGTTAAACGTAAACCTCCTCCAGTGTATGCAAGCACTGCTGGATGGCGTATTCCCATGTCATTTCCCCGGACGGGCGGGATTCGCACGCAAAGCAACCGGTGTAACCGTTAATCGTCAGTTTATGAAACACCTCTTGCCAGGAGATGTTGCCCAACCCCATGGGTAAGTGATGGTCATTGTCCCCCAGGTTGTCGTGGACGT
>PWZK01000238.1 GCA_003567495.1 Candidatus Brocadiaceae bacterium | reverse complement strand
TTTTCCAGCTAAGTCTTGAAAAAATGGTTTTTTCATTCCTAATTTCACATTTTTAATTCGTAATTTCCGTCTCGTCGTTGCCGTAATATTAAAACTTTTTTGCGTCGTTTGAAAAAGTTTTATTGTCGATGTTGCGATATTAAGCGCCTATAATAAATATCAAATTCCTCTCGTGAAAGATACCGTTTGCAACATCGGCCCTTTGTGTGTACAATGAAGTATGGAGTTTGTCAGCAAGTCCTAAGTGCATTAAACCAGAGTAAGTGTTCAGTGAACCACGTTGGTTTACTACATGGTTGCCTTTTGTAGCGCAGGCGTCCCGCCTGCATCATACGGGAGGCCGGGGCGCTACACAAAAACGAATGCAGGCGAGGACGCCTGCGCTACTTTTAACGTGGTTTTACTGAATATATACAAACCAGATTAATTTTCTCGGCAAAAACTCAATGTATCAATTACATGTAGAGACAAACTTTTCGGCGGCTCATAACCTGCGCGAATACGAGGGAAAGTGTGAGAATCTGCACGGACATAATTATAAGGTCGAGGTCGAAATCGGCGGGGATACGCTCGATAAATCAGGTATGCTTGCAGATTTTAAGGAAATCAAAAGAATATGCGCTAACGTTACGGATCGACTCGATCACGGCTACCTTAACGATATCGAGCCTTTCGATTGCATAAACCCCACAACCGAACATATCGCATCGCATATTTGCAAGAGCCTGCAGGCTTCTCTGCCGAAAGGCCTGGTTGTTAATTCGGTAACATGCTGGGAATCGGAAAAATGTGCAGCTCGCTACCTTCCGCAATCCAACAAGAAAAGTTGAGGTGATCAAAATGAGCGAAGAATCAGAAGGTGTGTGCCAGGAATGCGGCCGGGATAAGGCAAAAATTCACATAACCGACTTTATAGACGGCAAGCCGGTGAAAAAACATATATGCCAAAAATGCTACGACGCCGAAGGCGGTATGCCGTCACTGTCATCATCAGATCTTTTCGCCAAACTGGTGGGCATAATCGCGCCGGAAGTGAAAAAGGCCGGACGGCAAAAGTGCAGCGATTGCGGCATTGATTATATCGAATTCAGGCAATCGTTCAAATTCGGATGCGCCAAAGATTATGTTCTTTTCAAAGACGCCCTGGACGAGCTGTTCGAGGATATACACGGTGCCTCGCACCATACGGGCCGGGTGCCCGAGGGCAAAGCCCAAAGCGCTACCGGCACGAAGCAGCGAGTGGAGATGCTCAACCGCGAACTGGCTAAAGCCGTGGAGAAAGAAGATTTCGAGCGTGCGGCACAATTGAAACGTAAAATAAAACAGGTGGAGCAGTCAAGTGTTGGAAGCATTAAAAAATAAAAAACTCGGAAGGTGGCTTCAAGGCGGCCCTCAGGACGATGTAGTTCTGAGCAGCAGGTCGAGGCTTGCAAGAAATATCGCCGGATATCCCTTCCTTACCCGGGCGGGAAAGTCGCAGGTGGCCCGGATAGAAGAGCTGGTTCATAAAAAAATCCTGGACGCCGGCTTCAAGCCCCCGCTCCAATACTACAGGCTGGATCGCATTGACCCCTTCGATCTGCGTCTGATGGTGGAAAGACACCTCATCGCGCGCAACCACGCGGATTCTGATTTAGTCCGCGGCATAGCCTTCTCGGAAGATGAAAGCCTCAGCATAATGGTGAACGAAGAAGACCACCTGAGGATGCAGACCATATACGGAGGAATGCAGCTTGCTGAAGCCGCAGATGCAGTTATAAAGGTTGACAACATACTCGCAGAACACCTGCCTTATGCTTTTTCGGCCGACTATGGATATCTGACCGCCTGTCCCACCAACGTAGGAACAGGCATGAGAACAAGTGTAATGGTGCATCTGCCCGCAATCATGATGAGCCGGGATATGGACAAGCTGACCAGGATATGTGAAGATATGAACCTTGCTCTGAGAGGCCTTTACGGCGAGGGAACACACGGGGCCGCAGATATATACCAGATATCCAATAACGTAACGCTCGGAATCACCGAACAGGAGATAACCGGGCACGTGGAAACGGCAACCAAACTTATAGTAGACCTTGAGAGGGATATACGCGACAGCCTTAAAACCAAACATGGCAAAGAACTGGACAAACGCCTCGGTAAGACGCTGGAGCTGTTGCATAACATCAAATCAATTTCGTCTGAAGAAGCCCTTAATATGCTCTCCCTGCTGCGGATGGGCACAAGGCTCGGGCTGATCAATGAACTGACCGAGAGCAAAATGGACGAACTTTTGTTTATGTCTTTACCGGCACATTTGCAAACGATTGCAAGAAGAGAGGCAGACAGTGTGAAACGAAATGAAATGCGTGCCTCTTATATACGGAAAAACCTGAAATCACTTGAAAACAAAAATGAGGAGACATAACAATGTACGATAGATTTACTGAAAAAGCTAAAAAAATTATAAGCTACGCCAAGCAGGAAGCCCAGAGGCTGGGCCATGAATATATCGGCACCGAACACCTGTTGCTCGGCATCCTGCGCGAAGGCACCGGCATCGCATACACCATTCTGGAAAGACTCGATGCCGATCCGAAGAAAGTGCGCATGGAAGTAGAAAAAAGGATACGTAATGCCGAAAACGTGTTCATGACCGGCAAACAGTTCCCCTTCGCCCCTCGAGCGAAAAAAGCCATTGAATACGCCGTCGAAGAGGGTAAACGTATGGGCCAGAATTATGTCGGCACCGAACACCTGCTCATGGGACTCCTCTGCGAGGGGAGCGGAATTGCCGCTCAGGTGTTGCACCAGCTCGACATTGAACTTGAAGACGTTCAGGAAGAGTTGATGGACCTGCTCGGGCCGGAAGAGGAGGATGAATACGGCGGAGGACATGCGGACCAACGGGAAGAAACGGGTAAAACACCCGCACTCGACAGCTTCGGCCACGACCTTGCCGCCCAGGCCCGGGGAGATGAACTCGACCCTGTCATTGGCCGATCGGAGGAAATAGAACGGGTCATACAGGTGCTGTGTCGAAGGAAAAAAAACAATCCAGTGCTGCTCGGAGAAGCGGGAGTCGGAAAAACCGCCATCGTGGAGGGCCTGGCAATTCAGATAGTGGCCGGGAACGTACCCACCATTCTGAAAGACATGCGTATCATTTCTCTCGACCTGGCCATGATGGTGGCCGGGACAAAATACCGCGGCCAGTTTGAAGAACGCATAAAGGCTGTCATGAGGGAAGTAAAGCGCGCCGGAAATATTATAATCTTTATCGATGAACTGCACACGATTGTCGGCGCCGGCGGAGCCGAAGGAGCTATAGATGCATCAAACGTCCTTAAACCCGCACTGGCGCGCGGCGATATGCAGTGCATAGGCGCCACCACCCCGGACGAATATCGCAAATACGTCGAAAAAGACGGCGCCCTGGAAAGACGTTTCCAGCCCATCATAGTCAACCCGCCGGCGAGAGAAGAGACCGTTGCCATACTTAAAGGGCTACGGGAATGCTACGAATCACACCATATGGTGCAGATCAGCGATTCCGCGATAGAAGCGGCAACCGAACTGGCCGGCCGATATGTAACCGGACGATTTCAGCCCGACAAGTCCATAGATGTCATGGACGAGGCCGGCGCACTGGTCAGACTGCGCTCTATGAAACAGCCGCCGCAGCTCAAGAAGCTCGAGAGCGAACTTAAAGATATCACCAACGATCTGGACAAAGCAGTGCAGGAACAGGATTTTGAGAAAGCTGTGTCACTCAGAAACCGCAGGGATGAACTAAAAAAAGAGAAGGACTCCATGAACGAAGAACAACTTTTCGAGGGCATGCAGGGCGTCGTGGACGAGGATGTGATCTCGGAAGTGGTATCCCGCATGACCGGAGTGCCGCTCACGCGACTCGAACAGGCCGAAGCCGACCGTCTGCTGCATATGGAAGGGGAAATCCATAAATCGGTGATAAGCCAGGATGAGGCCGTAAACACCGTAAGCCGCGCCGTGCGGCGCAGTCGCTCCGGCATGAAAGACCCCGGCAGACCTGTCGCCTCCCTGCTCTTCGCCGGCCCTACCGGAGTCGGGAAAACCCTCCTGGCACGGTCCCTGGCAAAATTCATGTTCGGAGATGCAGAGGCACTGTTTCAGCTTGACATGTCGGAATATATGGAAAAACACAGCGTATCGCGGCTTGTCGGCGCGCCTCCGGGCTATGTGGGCTACGACGAGGGCGGACAGCTTACCGAGCAGGTGAGACGACGCCCCTATGCCGTGGTGCTGCTGGACGAAATTGAAAAAGCGCACAGCGAAGTTTTCAACATCCTCCTGCAAATCATGGAAGAAGGACACCTGACCGACAATTTCGGACGCCATATCGATTTCAGAAACGTGATCCTGATCATGACTTCCAATATCGGCTCCGATATAATACGAAGCAGCGTGGGACTGGGGTTCCGAAAACAAGACGAAGACGCCTCCCATGAAGTCGTTAAAAAACAGGTACAGGAAGAAATTGAACGACACTTCAGGCCGGAGTTTTTAAACCGGCTGGACGATACAATCGTATTCGAAACCCTCAACAAGGAAGACCTTCAGCAAATAGTTAAACTTGAACTCGATAAAGTCATGAACAGACTCGAGGGCAAAGATATAGAGCTTGTCGTTACGAAACCGGCACTCGAAGCAATTATCGCACAAGGCTACAATCCAGACTTCGGAGCAAGGCCGCTTCGGCGCGCCGTAGAAAACATGATTGAAGACCCGCTGAGTGAGGAGCTGCTCCGCGGCAATATACGATCCGGAAGAGTTACAGTTGAAGCCGAAAACGACAAAAAATTGCGTTTTCGCCAGGAAGATAAAAATGAAACGGATAATAAAAAGGAAAAACCCGAACCGGCGGCAAGTGGGAAAAAATAAAAAATAAAAAATGATAGATATAAAACTGATAAGGGAAAACACCGAAGCCGTCAGGGAAGCCATGGAAAAAGTCGGCGCCGAGCCGGGGCTGATCGACCGCGCAAAGGAACTGGACGAACGGTGGCGCGAGAAAAACGCCGAAGTAGAACGCATGAGGGCCCGGCTCAACAGAGAATCGAAAAAGGTCAAAAGCGCACCGAAGGACGTGAGACAGTCGATCATCGACGACCTGCGTTCACTCGGTGATAAAATAGACTCACTCAATGCAGAGGCGGATTCGACCGGCTCCGAGCTGCGGGATGTAATGCTTAACATCCCCAACATGCCAGACCCCGACGTGCCGGTGGGAAAGGGTGAAGAGGAAAACGTCGTCCTGCGCACCGAAGGCACGTTTCCAGATTTCGAGCCCGGCTTTCAGCCACGCCCTCACTGGGATATTTGCACCGAACTGGGCATTATAGATTTCGAGCGTGGTGCAAAGATCAGCGGGTCGAGATTCTACGTTCTGATGAGAAACGGCGCTAAGCTCCAGCGAGCGCTTATCTCATGGATGATTGACCTTCACGTCTCGCAGCACGGCTATACTGAGGTCTATCCGCCCGCGATAGTGCAGGAGAAGTGTCTGTACGGCACAGGCAACCTGCCGAAATTCGCCGAGAATCTCTACAAAGACGCGGAAGAGGACCTGTGGCTCATACCAACCGCAGAAGTTCCGCTGACGAACCTGCACAGAGAAGAGATACTGTCGGCAGAAGACCTGCCGCTCTGCTACACGGCCTATACTCCCTGTTTCAGACGAGAGAAAATGAAAGCCGGCACGGATGTAAGAGGAATAAAACGCGGACATCAGTTCGATAAAGTCGAACTGATGAAATACGTAAAACCCGAAAACTCCAATGCGGAATTGGAAAAGCTTCTGGATAATGCCGAAGAAGTCTGCCGAAGACTGGAGCTCCCCTACCGGATCACGCAGATGTGCACGGGCGACCTGAGCTTCGTCGCAGCCAAAAAATATGACATCGAAATCTGGGCGGCGGGCTGCGAAGAATGGCTGGAAGTAAGCTCCTGCAGCAATTTCAGAGATTTCCAGGCACGCAGGGCGGAGATAAGATACCGCCCCGCCCCGCAGGAAAAACCCGAGTACCTTCATACCATCAACGGCTCCGGCCTCGCACTGCCACGGGTGATGATCGCGGTCATTGAAAACTATCAGCAGCCGGACGGTTCCGTAACCGTCCCGGACATCCTTCGCCCGTATATGGGCGGACTGGAAAAAATCTGTGAAACGTAGAACGTGGAATGTGGAATGTGGTTGCAGCTATCCGCAGATTTCGCGGATTACGCGGATTTACGACAACGACAAAGGCAGGTAACCGCAAAGACGCAAAGAACGCAAGGACGACTACGGCAAAGGCAAAGGCTGCAAATCTGGGTTAGGACTACGGCAACGGCAGGACGGCAATTACGAATTAGAAATTAGGAATGAAAAAATCAACGACAACGGCTACGACTAAACGGCAAACGACATCATTTTTAAGTACATCGACAATATGTTGTTGATGTCAGGACATTAAGCGCCTGCCGAAGACTAGCGCTGAAAGCGCGATATGTTATAGCCTGTGGCGAAGCGCAGGCCCGAAAGGGCCGCAGCGCAGTCACAGGAGAGGGGATCGCACAAACGGGAGTCCTGAAGGGACGATATAAACGATCG
>PWZK01000131.1 GCA_003567495.1 Candidatus Brocadiaceae bacterium | reverse complement strand
TTCTTTCATCTCGGCTCGCATCAGCGCGAGCTCATTTTTCAGGCTTTCAATTTCTTTGTCTTTTTTCTCGAATTCCCTGCACGATATTTGGGGTCGGACCTCAATATAACGTTAAATCGAAAAGTGATACGCATTTTTTAGGCCTTAAAAAAGTCCTTACAGGCTATTATATGGGGGCTAAAATCAGATTTAAGGACTTTTTTGGATGGTTTTTCTCAGACAACGGCCTGTTTTGAGAGTATATATCGTGGCCTGCCCCCAAAGAAAAGGATGAAGTATGGTGGCTTGCAGGCCCAAAACACCCCCCGAAAAACGCCTGCAAGGCCCTTTTTTGTGGGGTGTTTTGGACTTATCTCTTTTTTTTGTAAGTAGTTGTTGTGGTGACACCACAAACCTTACAAACCTTGAGTCCGGTATACAAACCCCCTCGCCGCGCTCTCATTTAGCGTGCTCACCCAGCCGAGGGATAGCTCCCCGCGCTGAAGAAAAACTGAGTAAAATAAATTTTAGAACGCTCAAAAAATCCTTTTGTCAGAGAAAACGTAAAATTCAGCTTTTTTTGGTAGTGTTTTGCCGCTATAGGGGGTAAATTTCTTACTCCAGCAGCACTCTTCCCGAATTTCCTCCCTCTTGTGGCGTGCTACCCGGCCAAAGTTCACCCCGATCGCCATACAATAGGCATAAACCTGCGTTCTGAACGCGCCCCTATACGGCAAAACGTTCTTTGTCGGACTCCGACAAAACCTTGTGAAGCCGCAACAGAATCTCTACCAGCAGCCTCACGCGCGTGTATGAAACGATATTGGAGATAGCCTGAAAAGAATCAGTGCGCTGAATGTCACCTTTATATGCCATAATTATACCACAAAACGCTTGCCATATGCAAATGAAAGCTTATACTTAATATATTGCAGATACTAAAGTTAATGTAAACAAAGCAGGAAAGTTTCTGGCCAAATATAACCTTCTTCAATGCCCTGTTTCAAGAGCACTTTTTGACTCTGTTTCAAGTGCTATCCTCTCAGAATAGATGGATACACAAAAGACGACATACTGGCGCTGGAATATAACGGGATTATCGTTTATAATCACACACAGTCCGCATTGTCTTAGCACCGGGACGCACGGGACAGTCCGTGTTGCCCCGGGGGTTTTTAGACCGGACTCAAGCTTTGTCTTGAAAAAGAATTAGGCGCTCAGCAGGTTCAACCAGACATTTCTTGTCGATGATGGCAAATCAAAATCAAAATCAAAAAAACAGCGGTAAAACATCGGAGAAAATGCGGGTGCTCGGGGTGGACCCCGGCACGCGTGTCTGCGGTTACGGAGTTATAGATGCTACTCCAGCCGGGTTGAAGGTGGTCGATTACGGGGTGATAAGAGCTTCAGCCAAAAAGCCGTTATATGAAAGGCTGAACATAATCCACCAGGGTCTGTGTGAGATATTCCGTCGCCATGAGCCGGGGGTGGCCGCCGTAGAGGGGGTTTTCTACGGTATAAATGTAAGGACCGCCATCAAAATCGGCGAGGCCCGCGGGGTGGCCCTGATCGCCTGTGCCGCGGAAGGGCTGGAGGTAGCTGAATACTCGCCGCGCACCGTAAAAAAATCCGTTGTCGGCACCGGAGCAGCCCATAAGAGCCAGGTGCAGGAGATGGTCAGGCTCCAGCTCGGTCTTGCCGAACTTCCCGAGCCCGACGACGCAGCGGACGCTCTTGCAATCGCTATCTGCCACTGCCGCCGACTGCGCAGGTAAACGGCGAAAATTTTTTCTGAAAAGTCCGGAACAACGGAATATCAGGAAGTTATGACAACTAATTACTCACCGGATGTTTGCCGGCGTCTTCAGGAGGAGTTCAAAGCGCTCGGTCTTTACCGGCCCATGCGGACGGTCCGATACGAGCAGGGGACTGAGCTACTCTACCGCGTCCGGCCGGTTGTCCCCGGGCCGGGTCGGGACGTGCGGCTGCGTGTGGAAAAGTTTGCAGGCGGCGGTTTTGCCGGGCAGGTTTATCGCGTGCGCCTTATCTCCGCAAGTGCCGGTTGCCGGGCGCAGAATGTTGTTGATGATGCGGATCTGAAGGCCGGCGAAGCATATGCGATGAAAATAATGGTCCCCCCGTCGCGTTTCTCGCTTTTTTTTCGCAACGCCCTCTATGCCGCCGGTTTTCAAGGACAGTTTCAGCTTCAAACCAACCATCAGGCGGCGCGTGCCGGCGCTCTGTGGCAGAAATTCATACGGGCCGCCGCCGCACTGAAATTCGGCGATCCCATGTCGGTCAACAACATCCATGCGACGTTTGTGGACGACAAAATAGGAAGTTGCGGGGAGCTCAGCGATTGGGTTGAAGGGCGCACCTGGCGCCTCGAGATCGATGATCGCATGGACCTTCTCAGGATGTGGAGAAGAGGTAAAATAGAGGATGACGGCCTTGTCGGCTCGCCCGAATACCGGGCTAAATACAGATTTATGGGCGATTTTGTGAAGCTGTTGCACGAGCTGGGCGCATACGAGTTTGCGCGGCAATATGAATGGAGTACGTGTAAAAGTCAGCCGAACTGTTTGAAGCGTGCAGAGAGTGGAGAAGACCCATGTTCGGGCCTGACGGCAGTTGATTTCCGTGCGGGACTGGCGCTATTGCCTTTCCTGCCAATGAGCCCGGGCGATTTCAGGTTGATTGCGAGTGGGCTGCGCCGCGGTTCGGTCGTTCAATTCGATCGGGGCGATACTTCGAAACTGCGGGGGTACCTGGACGCAAATCCCGGCATGAGGCGCCTGTTGCCGCAGGCCGGTCTGATGCTGGAAGAACTTGAAAGATGTGAGCGTATTTATCGCGATTCGCTGCCGGATATCACTCATAACTTTCCTCGCCTTCTTTACGATAAAAGTCTATGGCATACCATCCGGCAAAGTATGCAGAGTGGATGGAGGGTGCGCAATGTTGTGGACGATAAAGGGGTGGAGAAATTGGCCCGAAGCCGTTTGAAAACGGTGTTGTTTTTTCTGACCGGGCTGCTGCCCGTATTGGGCGGCGTGCTGCGCAGGTGGTGGGGCAACCGCGCATGGCGCGCCCATTACCGAAACACGCTTTTCAAGGCGGGGTACCTCGGCAGGGCGGTCAGAGGAAGGATTTGTGAAACGCTCATAGCATGGCATCGAAGCGGCCGGATAAGCGGGAGGCGGGCGCTCATGCTTTGTCGGCATCCGGCACGTGCTGTTTTTCATTTCCCGCTGTCTACGCTGCCTGCAGGCTTCCACCGTTTTTTAACTGACAAAAAAATCTTCGCGGAGAAGCTGCATTTTTGGTTCATCAGACCGTTTAAGCTGTATTTTACCGCCTCGATGCGCACCGCATGGCTGCTCGAGATGGTGTCGAAAGGTCGCCAGAAGGATATTCTGAGCGAGGAGGATGCGGATACTATAATGTCCCGCATTGATGAGCCTTATATACAGAGATATCTGGTCAGCCTTGTTGTCCACCTGATGACACTGCCGGTAACTCAGATAGTTTCGTTGTCGGTGGCGGGGTATTTTTACTGGTCACGCCCCGATATGTCGCAGGCTGAGCGCACGGCTGCTGCTGCCGGCATTTTTGCACTTTTCCAGGTGATCCCCCTTTCGCCGGGCTCGCTGTGCAGGGGGCTCTACACCACCGGCATGGCCGTTCGGGATCGCAATTTCAAAGATTACAAAATTGCGCTGTCTTTAAGTTACTTCAAATATGTGGGGTACCTGGCGTTTCCGATTCAGATGACAACCCGCTATCCCGCTCTTGCGCGTTTCATGGCGGCACATTGGGCAACTGACGCGGTCAGGCTGGTGCCGGTTTTTGGCGAGCGCGGCGCGCTGCTGGAACACTGGGTTTTTTCACTCTTTTATAACTGGCCTCTTACGATCCGGCGACGCATGGAAAAAGTAAGCGCTATGCGCTCCGCGATAGCGGCGCGGCGAATTCACCTGCCGGCGGTTGCGCTCACAGCCGGCGGGGTGCTAACGACCGCACACTACTTTTATGGTGCTTATGCGGGCGTGCAGCCTTCTGTGTCCAACCTCTGGTATCTGCGTTCCCTGTTGCCGCTTGTTCTGCCTGTCGCCTTCGTCGGAGGTTGGGCGGCGAATCGGTTTGCGGGCGGAATGCCGCGGGACAGGCGTATAGCAGCCGCTGCAGCGACCGGGATCGTCTCGGGGATATTGTATTCTCTTGCCGTATTTTTCATCGGGAGCAGCCAATATGCCGGTATAACCGGCCTGTGGGTGCCCATGCTCTGGCGCTGTTTTGCCCTGGCGATTTTCAGTGCCCTGGCCGCCGTTATAGCGGAATTGAGACAAGTGCCCGAATAAACCGCATATTTAACGCGTTCCCGGGAGGTCCGTATGGAAGTGTATTTATGAAATATGCGGGATAATCCGGGTGCGGGCCGGTGGTTTGAAAAAATACGCATTATATTATATGCTTAATGCTCTGTTTCGCAGAATATCCGGAAAAATCATAATAAACGGAGTATGTCGGTGGCTACTATCAAAGCATTCAGAGGTGTAAGGTATAATCCCGATAAAATCAGCTTTATCACGCGCGTGATAACGCCTCCTTACGATGTGATAGGTGGAATAGAGGAGGGGAAATTTCGCAATAAAGACCCTCATAATTTCATCAGACTTGGCCTCGGGAAGACTCCGCCCGGCGGACGCAGCGACAAAGTGTATAATTCGGTTGCCGCTACTTTCCGCAAATGGCGCCACGAAGAAATCCTGATAAGAGACAATCTTCCGTCCATATACGTACTTGAACAAAGTTTTACGATTTGCGGCAGGATGTTAAAAAGGCGGGGAATCATCGCAGCACTGCTTTTGGAAAAACCCGGCAGCGGCAGCATATATCCGCATGAAAACACCATGGGCGGGCCGAAAACCGACCGTATCAAGCTTATGGACGCCTGCGGGGCCAACCTCAGCCAGCCCATGATGATGCTTTCGGACCCTGAAGGCGAGATCAATAGTATCGTCAAGCGTGCCTGCGCCGGCAGTGACTTCCTGTATTCCTTCCGGAGTGAAGATGATATTGGACACACGGTCTGGCGAATCGACGACCGGGAAGAAATAAATACGCTTGCCTCGGCCATAGAGCCCCAATCAGCTGTTATTGCCGACGGTCACCATCGTTATGAAAGCGCGCTGGCTTTCAGAAACTCACATCGTCCGCCTGATACTCCGGAAGGTGAGGCTGTCGAAGATTACCTGCCGAGTTTTCTTGTATCGGCAAAAGACGAAGGCCTGATTTCTCTGCCCACACACCGCGGGGTTAAAGCCGGCGTGCAGCTTGATGTTGAAAGCTTCTCCAGTGCGTTGGAAGATCATTTTTCCGTTGAAACGTTAAAAATCGCGGACGAAAACCAGGTAGTGCAATCTTGCCTGGAGGGCGGAGAAAAGCCGCCTTCGATCGGCTGCGTAATGAAAAACGGAAACGTCCTGATACTTGGGCTTAAGGGCGATGAAAGCCCGCCGGCGTTGAAATTCCGAAACAAAACCAACGATGTCGAAATGCTGCCTGTCAGCGTGCTCCACCAGTATATATTTCCAGCACTTCTCGGCATAGAGCCCGGCTCGGCCGATGAATCAGACCGTGTAGAATATAATTCGTCGGCACAGGAGATATGCCGTGGCGTGCAAAGCGGCAAATTTGAAATCGGTTTCTTGCTCCCACCCACTCCTATCGATCTGGTGCAAAAAATAGCACGCCAGGGTGGGCGGCTGCCGATTAAATCCACCTTTTTCTATCCGAAAATCCCCTCCGGGCTGGTCATCTATCCACACGAACGGTAAGAAGGGTTAACCCGCTTTTTCACGCGTTTCCAGTGGTGCAGATGCGAAGAAATCAAACGCCGCCTGCCTGTGCGTGTCCGCACGCAGACAGGCTGTATTCGTATACTGCAAGTGCAGATTTCTGAAGCAGATGTGCCGCTGGAGACGCGCCCGCAGGGCCTGCCTGCTGCAGGCAGGTAAACCGTCGTTTTTGAGGCTAAAATACAGAATGTGATTTTCAAAAGCTGATAAATGTGCATGTAAGATTAAACATAAAAGTCGTTTATATTAAATTCTGCCGTTGGTTTATGAAATGCGGGTTAGTCATACCGCCCGAATCTGTCACAGGCTTCCAGCATGGCATAAACGTTTTCCAGGGGGCAATCGGCCTGGACGTTATGGGCGGTGCCGAAAATATAACCACCGCCCCCTGCAAGCTTTTCGATCAGTTCCTTAACCGATTTGCGCACATCTTGCGGCGTCCCATGCGGCAGTGTTTGCTGAATGGACATTCCGCCGTGAAAACCGAGGCTGGCTCTGAATCGACCCTTCAGATCGGACAACTCTTCGCTCATGGCTTCCGGCTGCAACGACTGCAATATATTAAGACCGCCTTCGACCATATCCGGCACCAGAGGCGCAACCGCTCCGCAGCTGTGATGCATGGCTCTGGCTCCGAATGAATGAATGATTTCATTGTAATCGCTGAAGCCCTCCGAGAGAAACCCGTGCCACATGGCCGGCGAAAGCAAGAGTCCGTTTTGAGTGCCAAAATCATCCCCGGTAAGCACAATATCGATGCCGCCACCCGCTGCTTCCAAAATGCGC
>PWZK01000137.1 GCA_003567495.1 Candidatus Brocadiaceae bacterium | reverse complement strand
GCGCGGTGATAGCCCCATGCCCATGCCGCAAGAGCGCCAAAGCTACGCCCGGGGTAAATTCTGTACAGACTTGAGCCACAATCCCTGTTGGCAATATCGGGCACAATACTTGTGCGACTGAAGATACCGAGCGCAAAACCCCGGTCAAGAATATCCCGCCGCAGCTCGTGTGTTACTTTCAGATAGCATCCGTCACCGGTCAAAATGACCGGCTGCGGCGATTCGGAATCGCGCGCAAGCACATCAAGACGGAAATGCTGCTCGGGATGCTCGCCATGGATAATGCGATGCTGAGAATAAACCGCATCGAAAGGCTTCTGCTTGCTACGGTTAAGAAGCTCAACGTCTATTGACTTCGGGGCCGGGGGCAGCCCTCCGTACTCAATTTCAACTACCCTTTCGGCTATTTCCGACCTCCTCCGTTGCCAGTCCGCGCTTTGCAAAACCGGCGAACCATCCTCAAAAACAAAGGGATCCGGCAACTCTGCAAGACACTGATAACCCTCTTTCATGTTGCTATTCCCCGAAAATTATAAAATTGATTATGTTTTTTACTACATTTTGGCCTATTTGCCAGGTAACACAATTTGGAAAAACGCCCTATAAACATGCGCAAGTTAATGAATTATTTATACGCACCCCGCCATCGTCGAAGCGAAGCGTGATCCCGTCGCCAGGGGCGGTCTGTCCCGCAATGGTCAGTCTTTTCCGTTCCCGGATAGCCAGACTACCATCCTCAAAATGGATGGTGCGAGGCCCCTCGGCAGTCTCGATGCCGTAGCGCAGGCTGCCCGGACCGTTTTGCTCGATATTTTCGACCACATATACATCCCCGCCGCGTCCGCCGGGAGTATATTTCGCAGCTCCCACTGAACCGGGAAAAGCCGGCAGAAATCTTTCTCCTTTCTCCGCCACTTCACCGGCGGCTGCGTTCGCTATGAAAATCGCGAAAAATAAAAACAGTAAAACAGCAACAACCAAACTACCAAAAGTCCCGGCTTTCTCTCGCATCAGCATGAAAAACTCTCCATATGTGTGTATATGAGTATTGCCCTTATACCATTGTCCGGAACTTTCGTAACGAAATTTTTCACTCATTCTTTTATTAACTCTCCCACAATGTTTATGAAATATGCGGGCTAAAACTTCACAGCCTTCCTCACCGGCTTGCCGGATTGCACCTCGACGGTGATTTCTTTCTCCTCACCGTCATACTCAACAGACAGTTCATACTCACCTTCCGAAAGCGGGATTATCAGACCCGGGTCGGCATATACCGGCATAGTTACGCCGGCCAGATTCGCGCTGGCATCCACCGGTTTGCCTCCGGATTTTGCAGTGAGGAAAAGCCCGCCGGGCCGCTCGGCCTCCTGAACACCGAAATGAACGGCGTTTGTATGTATCCATTCGTCACCGTCGGCAGTCAGCTCCGCCCACAGCGAGTGCATGCCCCGGGCATCCTCGGGTATGTCCCACTCTATGGTTCCCGAATTTACCGCCCGGGCGGTGCCGCCCGGGTCCACGGGAAGCGCGCCTTCGGCAACCGTCCGCCCTTTTCGCATAATCCGCCATCTTATGTTGAGTCCGTCCGGGATCTCCTGCAAACGGGGGTTAAATACAAATGCGTCGGCCTCAAATATCCCGCCCGGCTCGCAGCGCGTGTCCGCCTCGGCGAGAAATAACCTCAGATCTCCCTCAAAAAGGTTGCGCAGCGTATATGCCGCCAGTTTGGGCTCGCGCTCATAATCGAGAATTCCATGGAAATGCAGGCGGTTGCCGCGCAAAAAATCAGACCATGTCCAGATCGCTATGCCGCTGACACGCTCGCTTGCCGTAGCGTTGTGCTGAAACCCGAAACGTATGACCTGATCGAGATAGGTTTCGGTGTCCGTGCCGCGCGACCCATCATAGTAGCCCGATGCAACACGGCCGGGCCGCGCATGCGCACCCAGTTCGGCCACCCAGATCGGAGTGTCAGCTTTTTCGGCACGTTTGAGATTTGCGAGCAAACCGGCACGCGCGCCGTATGGGCGCGGGGAATGATACCAGCCATAGTGCAGATTGCGCCCTGCCATTGGCAGAATATCATACAAATGCATGTTTCCAGTTGCTGCAACAACTATCATGGGCAAACGCGATGGATCCTTCTCGCTCATAAATTCCACTGCACGCTCATCATACCGGCGCACCCCTCCCGTCTCGTTTGCGGCGCCCCAGCTGACAACCGACGTAAAATTCCGATACCAGCGGATCATCGCCGAGAGCTGCGGTTTTGCCCACTCATCCCAGGCCCGATCGGTCTGAATCCAGCTTCTGTTCATCTGCCAGGCGGGAATTTCGGTAAACACAAGCAGTCCGAGCCTGTCGGCAGCGGCATACAGCTCGGGATGCTGGGGATAGTGGCCGGTTCTGAAATGATTGGCGCCAAAACGCTTTATCCGCTCCAGCTCGCTCTCATGCCAACCGGGCGGCACAGAAGGGCCATAACCTGAAACCAGCTCGTGCTGGCCGAAGCCCTGCAGCCAGAGGCGCTCGCCATTGAGCAGAAAATGCGGCCCGTCTATCTCGACCTGCCGCAGCCCGACGGGCATTTTTATATGCGGGTACGCCGCACCCGCCCAGCGCAGCTCCAGCTCGTGCAGGAACGGATCGTCCGGCGACCAGAGCCGCGGCCGGGAAATGTTCAATTCAAGCCCCAGCGCCGAAGTGCTCCCAGGCCCGACCGACACCGCCACGTTTTCACGAGCCGCCTCATCGCCGTCTGCAAACAAAACGATTTCCAGCGTATCTTCAAACCTGCTTTCGTCATGATTTACTATTTCCCCGGAAACCTTCAGACTCGCGGGGCCATCGCGACCTTCCACTTCGCTAACCGTCCTGAGTCCTTCAACACGCGCGCGCGGCCTTGCAATCAGAAAAACTTCGCGCGTCAGCCCCCCGTAAGTATCCCATCCGGTGCCGGACTTGGGGATCGTCTCGCTGCTGAGCCTGCCGTCCACCCGCACGACCAGCTTGGCAGTCTCACCGGGCCCGATAAGTTCCCCCACCTCGAACATAAAAGGCGTATACCCGCCGCGGTTGTGGCCGATGTACTTGCCGTCAAGCCAGGCGTCGGTTATAAACATCGAGCCGAGAAAAACAAGCGCCGCTTCGTCTCCATCGCCGGCAGGCAACTCAATTTCCCTGGCATACCAGCCGACCTTATTTCTTGCCGACGAAGCATTTACAGGCACTTTTCCCTGCTGATATCCCCAGATGCCGGGCACCTCCACACTATCCCAGTCTTTTCTCTGAAAATCTGGCTCATACCACCTTTCATCGAAACCGCTGTCGTCGGCATCGAACGAAAAATGCCATTTATCTGTAAGATTCATTTCGAACGTAGTCGCCATGTGATGAAACGGCCAGTCGCGCGTGGCGTCATCGGCCGCAGCCCCGATCATCGGCAACAAAAACAGCAAACACACAACAAAACATGTTTGGTCTCGCATAGTTGAATATGGGCTCCACTTTGCTCCACACTGTTTATTTCACGCATTCCAGGCGATGCATATGCCAGAAAAACTCCGGTCCGGTGCTTCTGATAAATACATTCTCTGCTGTTCCCGAAGTCTGTTTCCCCGTAAATATTCAGTGAACCACCTGCCTGCCGCGGCGAGCACGGCGCAGGCAGGCGTTGACCACTGAATACACGATTATACACGATGAAAAAATCAGCGTCAATTCTACAAACGCAATTGTAACACAATCCCCCCCCTGTCAAATGAACGGTTCGCAACACGTTTTTTGTGGGTTAGTGTCTTTGTGTGGGTTCTGCCGCTTGTCGCTGCCTGTTCTGACCGCTGTCCTCTTGAACCCTGAACCCGTAAAAAAGTTGAAATTAGTGATCCTAAACGTTCGCCGTTGTTGTTAATCTGCGTAATCTGCGTAATCTGCGGATCATTTCATCAAAAGCGCCTCTACATCGACCTGGTCGTAGTTTTTTATACGCTCATCTGCGCCCGGCACCGAGTCGGCATCTCCCACACCGATGGCTTTCATTCCGGCGGCACGGGCGGCTTTTATTCCCGCCTCGGCGTCTTCAAACACCACACAACGCCGGGGCTCCACCTGCAGCATTTCAGCTCCTTTAAGAAAAACCTGGGGGTGAGGTTTTGCAAACTCTATATCTTTTCCGGACACGACCGCCTGAAAATAATCATCGATCCCAAGCTTACGTATCACCATTCGGGCATTTTTGCTGGACGAACAAAGCGCCAGCTTGACATTGCGCCCGGAAAGCTTCTCCAAAAAACCCGGCGCGCCGGGATACATGTCGCTGCGATCCAGTTCGTCACGCACCATCTGCAGGTAAAAATCATTTTTCATCGTCGCATATTTGATTTTTTCCGGTTCGCCGGCCCTGACCCGGTTATGGTCAAGAACCACCTGAAGGGAAGCCATTCTGGGTATGCCGCGCAGCTTATGGTTCAGCTTTTCATCGAAATCCCAGCCCATCTCCGCCGCCAGCATGCACCAGCTTCTGTAGTGATATTTATCCGTAAAAACCAGCACGCCGTCGAGATCGAAGAGAACGGCTTTGATCCTGTATTCTTTCATTCCTTTTCGTATCGTCGTTCCCTCGTCAATGGATGTTGGGTGTTGGTACCGGATATTCATTCTTTTTCGCACACTAACAATTTAATGTCGATGTTGCGACATTAAGTGCCTATTTCAGGGAAACATTTGTATAAAATCTTCGAGTTTCCGGCTTCTTTTCGGATGCTGAAGTTTTCTTATAGCCCTTTTTTCGATCTGGCGCACTCGCTCGCGGGAAATATCAAATATCCGTCCGATCTCATGCAGTGTATATGTATGGCCGTCTCCCAGCCCGAAACGAAGCTTCAAAGTTTCTCTTTCTCTGTAGGTGAGATCCTGCAATACGTTATCAATCTGCTCTTCCAGCATATTCCTGAGCATATGCGTGTGGCCCGAATTGAGGTCCCGGCCATCTATAAATTCAATCAGGGAATACTCACCGCCTTCATCCTCTCCGACGGGATTTTCCAGGCTGACCGGCCAACGATCCAGATGGAGGGTAGCCTTAACTTTTTCCAGGCTCATACCGGTTGCTTCGGCCAGTTGCTCCCAGGTGGGTTCTTTGTTATACTGCTGCATGATCCGACTTCGTGCGCCACGAACCCTGCTGATGGATGTTATCATATGAGCCGGCAAACGTATGGTCCTGGCGTTACTGCTTATAGCGCGCCTTATGCTCTGCTGTATCCACCAGGTTGCATAGGTGCTGAACTTGAATCCTTTGCGAAACTCAAACTTATCAACCGCTTTAAGAAGCCCCGCATTCCCTTCCTGGATAAGGTCCAAAAACCCCATGCCGCGTCCCCTGTAACGCTTGGCCACACTGACTACCAGCCGCAGATTCGCGACTGAAAGCTGCTTTTTCACCTTCTTATAATCTTCATACAAACTTTTTATCGCATTAAACCTGCGCTTGAAAACCTCCGCAGGCTGACACAACCCGTCTTCTATCCTGCGCAGCTTTACTTCACACTCTTTTTTTGCTACCCGGTCCGACGCCGTTTCCAGCTCGGCTTCGGCTTTTTGAAGATTTAAAAAGAGCCTTTCCATCTCGCCCATGACCGGATCGATACGACCGATTCTGATCGAAAACTCATCTACCAGAACCCTCATCTTACTGCAGCATGTACGGATACGTCGCATCTTGAAAATCTGCTCCCGACTCTCTTCGCCCCGGCACTCCTGCCAGAGACCGCTAACTTTTTCCATAAGCAGGCGAAGCGTTTCGAGATTTTGCGGCAAGCGTTTTTCGATCTCTTCTTTGCCTATTCCGTCCAGATTATTGATATCCAGTGTTCTGTCAAAGGCCATATTACTCTTATAGAGGTGATCGATAATATTCCGGCAGATATTTATCGCGGGCGGCAATTCCAGAATATGCTTGCGAAATCTTTTTTTCGCAATTTCTATTCTTTTTGCGAGGTATATTTCAGCCTTGAGTGAGAGAAGCGAAACATCCCCTATCTGCCTGAGGTAGGCCCAAACCAGATCATCCGGCGCATCGTCCCGGCGGTCAGCACCGTCATCGCCCGCTTCCCAATTTTCATGGGGGGTGGCGGACATGTCATCTTTTTCTCCATCTTCATCACTCTGGCCGCTGCCAAATTCACCTTCATCAAGCAGTTCTACTCCCCTTTCTTCAATGGAAGCGAAGATTTGTTCAACACAGTCTGGATCCGCCGCCTGATCGGGCAGCAGTGAGTGTACCTCACCGTGCGTCAAAAATCCTTTTTCCTGTCCGCGTTCTATCACATAATCCAGTCCGCGACCCGGCACTTGCTCAGATACTTCGTTTTCCTTGTCCATAAAATTTTTTGCCTTTGCAATGGACCGAACAGAGTTCGCGATGAAACAATGCCGCAAAACTCTGCAAGCGAAAAAATAATAACGCAGCAAGATATGTTAAAGGGAATCAGTTTTTATTTCAACAACATGCCGGTTTGAGCCAATTGCGTAGTATAATAAATTGATGTTGATTCGTGGTTTGTGTTTACTTTGAAAAACTAATTCCCCCAGTTTCAGGCTGCCAGAGCCTCTGTGGGGCCGTTTTTGGGCTGGAGG
>PWZK01000058.1 GCA_003567495.1 Candidatus Brocadiaceae bacterium | reverse complement strand
TCCCCGAGAAAAAGTCATGAGATTTTTTTTGCCCTCCGTTTGTTTGCGAACGCTGAGCATTTTGTTTAGAATCAAACAGTGGCGTCGATGCGTAGAAAGCAAACACCGCTAAGCTGTTTTTTCAAATGGAGGCGATCATGCGTAATACAAAAAAGGTGAAAATTTGCTGACTGTCCACCTGTTCGTTTGCATCACGAACGGAAAAAGTGTAAATTAAAAAAATAATTTGGAGTTGGTTGCATTAGAGTAAGGGAAATGAGCCGCCTGCCTGTGACCGAACGGCAGACAGGCTTTTTCTTTGCCGAGGTCCAATCCAATGGTTGGATTGGAGAATTATTGTACGACAGGCTCTGGGGCTATAATTTTTGAATTTTAGCATATTCTCAGATCCACTATACCTTTTAACGGCTAGCAGGTGATGCCATGAGAATAAGGTCTGTAGTTTTGGGGTTGTTGCTGTTTTTTTTCTTGTCTACGTATTCCTATTTCGGGTATACGGTTGTCGGTGGCACCGAGCTTATTTCCGACCATTTCCCCATCGGTGTGTTCGGCATAGTGATTCTGTTGGCGTTGATCGCAAATCCGTTGCTGAGGGCGTTAAATCCTCATTGGTCGTTTCGCAAGGGGGAGATCGCTTTTATAGCAGCCCTTGGACTGGCCGCCTGCCTGTGGCCCGGAAGAAGTTCTTTCCGCATGGCAATACCGACGGTATCAATGCCCCATTACCTTCAAGAGACGCAGGTGGGATGGCAGGATCAGAATGTGATGTCCTACGTGCCCAGCGCTTCTCCACTGCTGGGACAGGGACACGTAAAGGATTGGGTTGAACTGGCAAAAAAAATTGCATCAGACGACACCGACGGTCCGGCGCTTCGGATTCGTGAAATGATCGACCCCTTTCATCTGAGAACTTTCAAGGAAGTTGAGCAAGAGGGTGCCGCTATCACTGCCCCGGCCCATATTGATGCAATGACACGTGCAATAAATCTGGTGCTTTCAGACCGCAATTTTTATGAAAAAGAAGCTTTTGCCGGCGTGGAATTTAATAGAGAGGCCCGTCGCCTGCTTTCTAAAAACTTGGACGAGCTTTCGCAATATCAGATAAAACTTTTAAACCGTGCACTTCTTGTCTCTGCTTTCCCGGATGTTTTCCTGCCGCCACCATCGGGCATGGGTGTCCTGCTGGCAATGGATGGGGATGGCGAGGAAGCACTTGACGGGATTCTTCTCGGACACCAGAGTGATGAGCGCATGTCAATATCCGATATTCCATGGGGGGTCTGGTGGCCGAATATCCTTATTTGGGGCGGACTTTTGCTGGTGTTGGCCGGAGCGGCCATATGTATGGCGCTTATCGTCCATCAGCAGTGGTACAAAAATGAGCTTCTGTCTTACCCCATCGCCAGGTTTGTAACCAAAATAGAAGACATGGAACCGGGGGCATGGCTGTCAGGATTATCCGGTAGTAAATCGTTCTGGATTGCATTGGCTTTTGTCTTCGGGATAAGGCTGCTGAACGGCTTTGCTGCATGGTTTGACGCCGTGCCCGCTTTACCTCTCCACTACAGTCTTATGCCGCTCCGGGAGCTTTTTCCGGCGGCCTCCAGTGTTACTGCAGGCTGGGGCGCATTCAATATTTTTCTGTTCCCCACTTTTATAGGCTTTGCCTATTTTCTCAAAAGCAAGCATTCATTCACTATAGGTATTGCAAATTATGCCTGGGTGGTTTTTGCCGCATTTTTTATTGCCAGAGGAGTGCCGGTCACGTATAACATAGTAGGTGCGGGGGAGAGCAATTTGCTTCGATTTGGCAGTTATATAGGACTGGGGCTTATGTTGTTATACACCGGAAGGCATTATTATTCCAACGTGGCGGCCGGAGCCTTTTTCCTCCCGCGTTACAAACAGATACCTCCCTATGCAATATGGGCGGGGCGGGTGCTGATAGTCTGTTTTTTGATTTCCGTATTTATACTGACCAGAGCGGGGCTGCCGGCTATATGGGCGGTAGTTTTTCTTTTGATGACGCTTTTGATTTTCGTGGTGATGTCCAGGGTTATTTCCGAAACCGGTTTTTTCTGGCTGGAGCCTTTATGGCTGCCCGCCGGCATTCTTACGGGTCTTCTGGGCGCCGCCTCCTTAGGACCCACTACGTACATAGTTATGGCCGTTGCAAGCCTTATAATTGTCGGAGAGACCTCTAACCTTCTTATGCCCTACCTGAATAACGGCCTGGTAATGTGTGAAGAAAACGGCGCCTCCCGTCCCGCACGGCTGGCTCCCTGGTTTGCAGGTATTGTTGTTGTCGGGTTTGTAGTGGTCGGAATTACTGCGATGTACATCCATTATTACGAGGGGCAGGGTGCAATGGATCGATGGAGTTCCGAGACGATGCCAAGAAGGACTTTTGATGCACTGGCCGAGCATACGTCCAATATGAGCGCCAGGGGGATCTTATCCGAGGTATGCGCGCAATCGCCTGTGGAGCGTCTTCGCAACTTCTCTCCTCAGCCTGGCGCTTATATCTGGTTCATTACCGGGCTCGTGCTTGTCCTCGTTACCGCTTTCGCGCACATAAGAATCCCCTGGTGGCCATTTCATCCCGTGATGTTTATCATCTGGGGTACATGGTCTGCTGAAAGGATCGCCGCGCCTTTTCTCATTGGGTGGGCTATCAAAAGTGTAGTAGTAAAAGTTGCGGGAGCGGAGGGGTATAACAAGGGAAAGCCGATAATGGTCGGGCTTATTGCCGGAGACTTGCTTTCCGGCATATTGTGGGTAATAGTAGGGATTTGCTATTACTTTATTACAGGCTACACGCCGGTTGATTACTCCATACTTTCCTGGTAACACCTGTGTTACCGGCGCTGAAGAAGAAAAAGGCGCTTAATGTCGAAACATCGGCATTTTTTGTCGATGTACCCCAAAGCGATGTCGTTTGCCATATGTCGCTGACGTTTTATTAATTCTTTTTCAAGTTTCGTCTTGAAAAAGAATTAGGCGATTAATGTATGGAAAAATATTTGGAAAAAGAGATAGCCTGGGCGGGTTTCGAATTCAGAGTGCCTGCGGAATGGGACATAAGAAGTCACAGTGTTTCCTGTCTTTCCGGAAGTTTAGCTCTGGTAGATCGAAGGCGCCATCGGCTGGAGTTGATATGGAGGCGCTGCGATGAGAAGCCCGACCTTAATCTCAGCTACAGTGATTTGAAAGGCCGCGTTAAGAATGATACAATGAACGGCGAAGTCTTCGGTGTAAAATCCATTCCGGGCTGGCTTGCGTTTGAAGCGCAAATGGATGAAGAAACAGTGGTTGTTTACGCACTTTGCTGGCGGCGTGAGAGTGGCAGGATTTTTCAGGTGACGGTGGTGACGCGCGATGAGGATCATTTCTCGCGCCAGGGCTTGCTTGAGACGATTCTGGCGGGTTTTTCGGATTCAGGATGGGAGGGGAGGTCGGTTCGATGGAAAGCGTTCGGCATCGACTGTGCGTCACCGCCCGGCTGGCGGCTGGTTTCGACCAGCGTGAATCCGATGGATGTTAAAATGCAGTTTCAACCTTTCAGCAAAAAAGGGGAAAAAACGGAAAAAACGCAAACGTCGGTACATCGACTGGGAATGGCCGATACCTGGTTCAGTGGCGATCCAAAGGCTTTTTTAAGGGGCAAAGAGCCCGGGCTTGATCTGGAGTTTGAGGGGATTTATTACAACGGACACGAGGCGGTTGCCGCTCGTGCTCAGGCGGAGAGGCGTCTTATACTCCGGCTCTTCGGTAGGGGACGCATCAGAAGGGAGCTTGTGTGGTTATGCGAGCCCATGAATTCTCTGTTTCGGGTTTATACGGTATCCCCGGAGAACGAGGGTGCGGACCCGCAGGATTTTGCCGTGAGGTGCGGGCATACTTACGAGGGTAAATCCTCAGCGAACCCCGTATCGTAGTTGAAAGAAGAACCACAGAAGAGCCACAGGTGAACACAGAAGGACACAGGTGTAATCTTTCAAAGAATGCGAAAAGGTTTTTCAGTATGATAGAAATGTATGATATGTGATATTGGGGAATTTTGATTCGAAAAAATCCGTGTCCATCTGCCTGCCTGCTGCAGGCAGGTGGTTCACTGAATATATACTTTCGAGGGCAATAGATGCAGAGCAAGAAAAGAAAAAATCCAGTCCCGCCTGAACTGTTGCTTGACGCAGTGCCGTATCGCAATCAGGAGGTGGAGCTGGAGCACGAACAAGACGGGCCGGTATTGTGGGCCGCTGTTCGCAGGCGCTGGTGGATGCGGCGGCCTTTTTCATTGGTGATGCCCTATCGTGACCGGAAGGGGTTTCGGCTTGATACGCTCGGTATGGAAGTGTGGCAGGCGTGTGATGGCACCAGAACAATCGAGAATATAGTTGAAGAATTTTCGGATCGCCATCGTTCTTCATTTCACGAAGCCAGGCTGGCCGTAACACAATTTATAAAGACCATGGCCTCTCGGGAACTTGTTGCCGTCGTGCTCGAGAAGCCGGGGAGGAGGCCTGATGAAATCGATTGAAGCAAAAGAGCAGGTCAATTTAGGATGGTTCAGGGCCCTGCAGCTGGCTCTGTCCGGGATGCTTTACCGTTTTTTCAGATCCGGAGTTACTGCTGCGATCCTATGTCTTGCCGTAGCATTTCTTGTCCATACCCTCGTGCACGGGCTTCTGTCGCAATCAACTGTTTTTCATGCCCACCAGGAACTTAAGGAACATAGGTCTTTTGGCAGGGTGGCAAGCAGGCTCTCGCGCCCTGATTCCGCACGCGCCGTTGTTGATGCTTTCGCACGGAAAGACAGTGACAGGCTGGGGGAATATCGGGTATGGGGAGATCTTACGGAAGAAGAAAAAGAAGAGATGCAGGAGGTGGCGCGCCGCGTTTCAGAAGCACGGAGCTTTTTCGAACATTTGCCGGACGATCAGCGCGCTATTTTGGTCGGGGACACAGACATTACGACTCTTTTGCGCCAACTTCGCAGCAGGGTTCGCTACAGTCTTCTTGCGGAGAGGATCGAAGATGTGGGTCTGCATTATCCGCTGGCCGGCGAATCGGATTTCAGGAAGCTTGTGGAGGTGGAATGGCCGTGGTTTTCGGGTAAGGTTGAGTCGATACAGAGTGGCCAGCAGGCGGCTATATCCGAAGTCAGGGATGCTTATCCCGATTATGACATCAATACCTTGTTGATTGTGCGGCCGGATGATTTTTCCGATAATTTACGGAAGGCCGGGTTTGAGACGGAAGATATGGCATTTGACGATCTGGCCTTTTTTGCGGGCCTTGAACAGGGCCGGGACGTTCTTGAGTCTATGCTGACGGACCGGCGCATTCAGATCCCCTTGAAGGAACGGATAGGGGTGCCGGAGCATGAATTATCCACGCACACTGTTTTTGAATGGCTGGTTGGTCGAAGGGGGGATGCCGGTTGGCTGAGTGAGTTGCTGGATGCGGCGGGTGTAGAAATTTCTTCACAGAGGCTTCTTAATCTGTCGGGTTTTTTCAACCGCTCCGGTCGCCTGCAGAACATTGCCGAAGGGGGTCCGCCGGCCGAGGATATAGGCATTTTTTCGATGGAAGGGCATCTGCCCTGGCTTATCCTGCTTGCCTTTCTTGTATGCGTTGTGGGGGTTGCCAACGCAATGCTTATGTCTGTAACGGAGAGGTTCACGGAAATTGCAACCATGAAGTGTCTGGGAGCCCTGGACGGATTTGTAATGATGATGTTTGTATTTGAAGCGGCCATACAGGGACTTATAGGCGGCACTGTCGGAGTTCTTTTAGGCATAATGCTGGCCTTCTTTCGCGGTTATGCAGAATATGGAAGGCTGCTGGTTCTGACGCGGGATGTGTGGAGTCAGATTTTATTTTCATCAGTGCTTGCGCTGGCGGCAGGCATAATACTGGCTTCGTTTGCCGCGATCGGGCCGTCGCTGATAGCCGCCAGGCTTGCCCCGATGGAGGCTATGCGGGTAGAGTAGTAAACAAACCGCATGAGCTGTTGCACAAAAAAAGAGTTAAGGCGGTGTATAGCATTTGCAGGACCTATAAGACGTATATGCGTAAGTCCTCAGCGAACCACCTGGTTGCGGCCTGTCTGGCGGCAGACGGGCAGGTTGGCGGTTCGGATTGGGAGCTATACAACAATAAATAATCGGAATCGGGATCAACATGATGAATGAAGACAACAGGGCGGCAAATGAAGGTTCCGGGAACTCGGAGGATCGTGCGGTAATTATTCGCACCCTGGATCTGGCTAAAATCTACGGGGAGGGTGAGGCTGCTACACATGCATTGCAAGGTGTGGATTCGATCATTTATCGTGGTGAGCTTATTGCGGTCATGGGGCCGTCTGGATCCGGCAAGTCAACTTTTTTTAATATGATAGGTGCACTCGATTCGCCGACTAAAGGGCGCATTTTGCTTGACGAAGTTGACGTAGCACAGCTTTCGGCTGTTGAGCTGGCTTTCCTGCGGTGTCGCAAGATAGGTTATATTTTTCAGAGCTTTAATCTGATCCGGTATATGACCGCTCTGGAAAACGTGATGGTTCCCATGTCTTTTGCAGGTGTTTCGTCTTAAGAGGCGCGCAGGAGGGGTATGGAACTTCTGGACCTGGTGGGCATTGCCGACCGTTGG
>PWZK01000057.1 GCA_003567495.1 Candidatus Brocadiaceae bacterium | reverse complement strand
TCGCGCCAAGCCTGTTTTCATTTGAGTCAGTGCCGTCGCTGAGCACGTGAACAGGCCTGGAACCGGGTGACCGTTGCTCCGCCCACTGGCGGAACATGTCAACGAAGCGCTCGTTGGTTACCAGAAAAAACCTGTCGAACTCACTTGAGGCATCAAGCGCTTCCATGTTGCGGTCAAGGATAGTTCTGCCGCCAAGCGTAAGAAGCGCTTTGGGCCGATTTTTCGTCAGCGGGTAGAGCCGGGTGGCATAGCCGCCTGCCAGAAGTATTGCATCCATTGACAACTCTCGCACTTTGAAACAAAGTAAGTATTCAATAAACCACGTTCCTTGCTTTGACAGATCGGGGTCGGGGTCGTTCTTTATGCTTTCGTATGTGACAGAGCCCTCTTCGACCTGCAATCTCATATGCGTCGGGGGTTTAACGATCCAAGACCATTTTTATTCGATCCCGATCCCGATAGCGATCCCGATTTCTATTATTGCTGTATAGTTCCAAATCCAAACATGTTTAACCGGGAAGCTACCATTAAACTATACCAGATCATGCCTCCTTTTACAAAAAGACGGGCAAAAACTTCCCGAAAGGCAACCTCCTTGCATTAAAGACAGATATTGCGTAAACTACTCCAAAAACGCAAGCCCTCAGATGCAAATCGCAATCTGACAATTTTTCCCCACACCAGCTATGCCTACATCAACAAAATCGCCCTTAAACACGACAACTGACAAAACAACTAAAGCCTGCGGCATAGAAATCCGCCGCGTAGCCGACAGCGGGGACACATCCGGATGGCTGACGGCGGTGGCGGAAGAACCATATCCCGCCCTGCTGGAAAGCTCGCTCTACAGCCCCGAGCAAGGTGTTTGGTCCATTCTCTGCTGGGACCCGCACAAGAAAATCACGGCCTGCGGCAACGAAAACGTCGTTTGCAATCTGCGCGACCACACTTCTTATAGCGACGGTAAAAACCCGTTTGCCCTGATCTCGGAAGAGTTTGAAAAAGACCGCATCCGGGACGCTGCCGATTTCCCGCTGCCGTTCGCAGGCGGCGCTATAGGATACTTCTCTTACGACCTGCGACACCGGGTGGAATCGCTGCCGGTGCGGTGTGAATACGACCTGCCGGTGCCGGAGTACATACTGTGTTTCTATGACAAAGCGCTTATATTCGACCATAAAAACAACGCAACGTTTCTCGTAGGCAACGACGTCCCGGACTTTAAAAGACTGGAGCAAAAGCAAAAAAACGCCCGAAAACGGCGCAAATCCGGCAAGAACATCCTTCAGGGGAGTGGAATCCGCCGCCTGCAATCAAATGTTACACCGGAAGAATATATAGAAAGCGTAATAAAAATTAAAGACTACATAGCTGCGGGAGATATATTCCAGGCCAACCTTTCCCAGCGTTTTGAAGGCCCCTGTAACGAGGACGCAACGGATATATACCGTCGGCTGCAAATTATAAATTCGGCCCCGTTTTCCGCTTTCCTGCGGTATCCCGAGTTTGAGATTATCTCCTCGTCTCCGGAAAGATTTCTCCTTCTCGACGGTGAAAATGTAATGACGCGCCCGATTAAAGGCACCCGGCCCCGGGCCGAGGGTCGCGGAGCATTTAACGAAAGAATGAAACGCGAGCTGTCGGAGTCGGAAAAAGACCACGCCGAACTCACTATGATAGTCGATCTTGAGCGAAACGACCTCGGAAGAGTATGCTCCTATGGCTCGGTCAGAGTCAAAGAACATGCATCGCTTGAGACCTACCCTACGGTCTACCATCTCGTCTCAACTGTCACGGGCCGGTTGCATCGCGCCCGCTACAGCGAATTCGACCTCATTCGCGCAGCCTTCCCGGGCGGCTCGATAACCGGCACACCGAAGATAAGAGCGATGGAGATCATAGAAGAACTCGAACCGGCCGCAAGGAACGTATATACAGGCAGCATCGGGTATATATCAAGACACGGCAGGATGGATCTGAACATACTTATCAGGACAATGCTCAAGATCAACGGCCGGCTCTATATGAATTTCGGTGGCGGAGTGGTCGCCGATTCCGACCCGTTATCCGAATATAAAGAAACCATACACAAGGGAAATGCGCTCTTTAAAGCAGCCGGCGCAAGCAACTATGCTGAATTGATTGCAACCGCTGAACCGTAAAATTGGTTATTACTGTGATCTCTACAACAACTGGTATATAGGTATTAATACAAATACTCGCACTAAAACCAGGGACAAACTCATGGAACAGCAAAACACTTCTTCGGCTGAAACTCACCAGACGGTTTATCTTTCCGGGACGTTCCTGCCACGCAGCCGCGCGCTGGTGTCCGCGTTTGACCGTGGATTTCTCTATGGCGACGGTTTTTTCGAAACCACGCGTGTATTTAAGGGGGAGCCCATGGCAATTCGCCGTCACTTAAAACGTCTCACCCGCTCGTGTGAGGCGGCGGAATGGAACCGTATACCGGCATCGGGAGAGCTTTACGATGCAGCTTACAAACTGATTAAATATAACAAAGTTAAGGACGGATATCTCAGGATAACCGTAAGCCGGGGGCTGCACGAGGGTGGCCTGGCCGCGCCGGGCGATCAGGCGCCCACCGTCCTGATCGAAGCGAGATCGATGATACTTCCTCCGCTCAACGCTACCCCCCCGTTTACCATCGTCCGTTCTCCATACAAAAAAAACGAGTATGGGCCAGCGGCCGGATTAAAATCGCTGAGCTACCAGGAAAACCTCCTGGCGCTCGCCGAGGCACGGAGAATGGGTGCGGATGAGGTTTATTTCCTCAACACCGGCGGCTTCCTGTCGGAAGGCGCCATATCAAATTTGTTCTGGATAAAAAACAAAGAGTTATTCACCCCATCGGAGGAATGCGGCATCCTTCCGGGCATAACTCGCGAAATTCTGCTCGAAGCCTCCGCTTCGCAGGGGATTATCTGCAACATCGGGGCGTATCCGGAAAAAGATCTGTTCGGGGCTGACGAGGTGTTCTGTACCAATTCACTGCGCGGCGTAATACCCGTGCAGCGCGTCATAGCCAGCGATCAGACGAAAGAGCCGGCCGGGCATACAACCACCCGGCTGTTGGCGGATTTGTATGCCTCTATCACAAAGATCACTACCCCGCATATTTCATAAACCAACAGCTTTGTACAACCTGCGCCCTGATACACGACGAAAACCTAAAACGCAAATTCCTCACTTCGAAAACGCGGGTTGAAAAAAGGCGACATTTCCATTATAATGGGGTGAATGTCAATCTACTTAAACGAGGAGGTAATGCAATAATGGTTGAAGAAAATGAGTTTGAAGGAGAATCAAGTGAACAAGAACAAGTCGCAGAACAAAACGTTTGCCACTGATCGGCGGGTTCGATATTATTAAGTAGCGCCCTCGATCATATCCCATATCCGCTCCAGTATGCGGCCCATTATCGGGGCGGCATGGTCGCCGCCCCGGCCTTCGGTTCTCTCACTGACTATCGCGAACGCTACTTTAGGGTCGTCGTAGGGCGCATAGCCTGCGAACCAGGCGTGATTGGGCCTGCCCGCTCCGAGCTCGGCGGTGCCGGTTTTGCCGGCCGCCCCGAATCGGCTCAGCCCGGCGCCGCGCGCCGTGCCACCCCTGCCGTGTACCGTGCGCCGCATACCCGCCCTTACGGCATCAAGCACCACATCGCTCACGGGGAGCTGCTCGCTTGCCGGCGTATGCCTGTAAACAACTTCACCCTGCGGGTCAAGCGCATATCCGACAAAATGCGGCGTGACGAGGCTGCCGCCATTTGCTATTGCGGCCATCGCTCGCGTGACCTGAAGAGTGGAGGCCTGAAACCTGCCCTGTCCGATGGAAAGATTTACCCTGGCATGCACGGAATCAGGATTTTCTAAAAGTCCGGATGTTGCTCCGGGCCAATCCAGGCCGGTCGGCCTTCCGAATCCAAAATGGCGTCCCCACCGTCCGAATTGAGAACCGCTCAGAAGCAGTGCCAACTCGTAAAAATACACGTTGCAGGATCGCTCGATGGCTTCCTCAAGCTCTATTCTGCCGTGACGGCCCAGACACCGGAAACGCCTGTCGAAAATAGTTTTACCGCCCTCGCAGTTAAACGTGGTAGCGGTGTGAGTCTCCCCTTCCGCCATTGCCGCTATGGCCGTAATCAATTTATATACGGAACCGGTGGCATGAGCGGCCTGGGCGGGACGGAAAATCCGGGGGCTGTGCTCACGATCCAGAATCGATGCAAAATCCCCGGCCCTTTCCTCGCGCGTATAAGAAGGCCAGGTGCCGGCAGCAAGCACCCCGCCTGTGTCAACATCCATGATAACTACGGAGCCGCTTTGAAAACCGGAACCCGGATCAGCCGCCTCCCCCCGCAGCACATCCATGACCGCTTCCTGCAAGTCCGCCCTGAGGGTCAAATGCAGATCGCCGCCCGGATCGGGGTAATGCGTATCCGTTACGCGCTCGACCCGGAACGGGTGAAACTCAAGCCTATGGGCTTCGTAACCACGTCGGCCGCGCAGGATATCTTCATACCGTCGTTCAAGCCCGCTAACGCCCATGGTGTCATCCATGCGGTAACGAAAACCGATACTCTCGACCGGCATGTCGGGAGTCCAGGTGCGGCGCTCTCCTAAAAGCCGGTCCCAGGTGCCCGCATCCATCCTGCCGCAATGCCCGACTATGTGCGGCGCACTCTCACCAAAAAAATACTCGCGCCTGGTGCGTTCCTTGATTCGCACGCCCTCAAATCGCCCGGGGGCCGATCTGACCAGAACGGCGACATCCCGGGAAACATCCATAACCACCGGATGATACTGGAGCTGTTCGACAATACGCAAGTCCTCCATCTGCGTATTCTCGCGCACAACGTCCCAGATACGCTCGACTCTGCGTCGGATGGCTCCGGCACGCCTCTGCAGCAGTGCGGCGCTCTCACCCGTCAGCTCGGAAACACTTTCAACCCAATCGCCGGACTTAAGCAGGGGATAATGAACGGCTATATCATAGCTCACATTATCCCTGGCCATCACCTTGCCGTCGGCTGATATAATGGCGCCGCGAACGGTGTCCAGCACTTTATCGCCGCCGGTGCCGACCCTGTAATCCGCCCGATACCTGTCGCCCCAGATGATCTGTATCTGGGTCAGACGACCCAGGATGACAAAAGACAGAACTGCCAGCAGCGCGAGAAGAAAGAGGCTTCTTTGACGTGAGTTCGTCTTTTCCACGGTTATATCGCCCCCACGAATATACTGTTTACTGGGGGGTCGGACTGGCGGACTGTGTTTACTGGGGGGTCTGACCTCATAAAGCGTTTGTAACTACAATTGTGTATTTATGTTAAGTTGAAAGAAAGCGAAAAAGTGCCGCTTAGCCGTGTTTTTTGATGCCAAAAACAGATGCTAATCCCTGCTACCTGCATATCAGCCTTCAATATAGTAGGTCGCCGAGGTTTCCGCCAATTCCCGTGCACCAGCGTCTTTGCCGCTATCACCGTACATCGCTGTAGCGGGCGGCGAAGACAATATCCTCTTGCGCTTGAATTTAAAATGTCGGTATATTCGTTGCAGCCAGTCAGGATTGCCAACGGCAAAAGCTTCGGACCAGTAAGGCTCTCGAACCTGATCTCTGGCAGCCAGCTTTTGTGTAAGAGTACTCATGTACCACTCACGGAATGACCCAACATCCGCATCAGGGTGTCCCAGACATTTCATCAGTCGCGGCACGTTCACTATCCGGTATCGCTGCCGAGTGCCGCTTAACTCATGGTGCCCACCATGCGGCCACTCCCGAGGATGGCTTACTGCCCCAGCCCGCACCATGTTTAGGTCCAGATAAAACAGGCAGCGGGCCAGGCGCGCGCCGGTTTCAATCAGAGTGCTGTGGTAGCGGTCGCGCCAAAATGCACCCTCGCGCGACTTCCGTTTGTTGTAGTACTGGCCAAATTCGCCCTGCTGGAACTGCATCGCCCGAGACAACTCAGGGCCACGCCGAACCCAGAACAGGAGGTGCACGTGGTTTGAGGTCACCGCGTAATTAAGCACATCCACTTTGAAGCGGCGCAAGGTCTCCCGCAATAGTTCTACATAGGCCTGCCGGTCCCGCGCAAACCGAAACAGGAATTCTCGCTCATGGCAGCGATGCGTTACATGGTAGCAACTGTGGTCCAGCAACCCCCGGCGGCGTCTTGGCATGAATAAATATCCTCCTGCAACAATGCCTCAGAATAGTTCATAACATTCGTTAAATCAAGTTTTCGACCGGAAAAATAGCGGCTAAGGTGGCGTTTTTCAACGATGCAAAGCTATAACGCAAATGAAGCAAGGCAGTTATGGCAAGTCTATAAGGTCAGACCCACAGATACATCAAAGAGACGCACCAGACTTAACCTGGCGCTCCAGACACCACACAGACAAAAAGGTCAGATCCACAGACAAACTCAGACATGACCACAGACATAAACTATACCGAATTACCGATACTCCTCTCTACCAGTGCATCGGTTTCCCGGACCAGAGCTTTCCAGGAATCCGGGCTCTGGGTTTTATTCGGCCCGTAACTGAAAGGAGGCGCTTCGATACATACGCTACTTTCAAACCCGGCTTTCGCCATGCGACCAAACACGCACTTCCAGTCCACCAAACC
>PWZK01000287.1 GCA_003567495.1 Candidatus Brocadiaceae bacterium | reverse complement strand
GTCCAACTGCATTTTTTATGGCGCCATTGTGCGCGATCGTTTATGTCGTCCCTTCAGGGCTTCCGTTTGTGCGATCCCATCTCCTGTGACTGCGCTGCGGCCCTTTCGGGCCTGCGCTTCGCCACAGGCTATAACATATCGCGCTTCCAGCGCTTACTCCGGTCGTTTTTTTGTCATTGGATATTTGTCATTCGTAATTGTCTTTTAGGTCCGAAGGGCCGACTCACCCGCCTGCCTGCGCCGCAGTGCAGCGCTGCAGACAGGTAGCCCCGGGTGACCGAATGGAACCCCTGCCTGCAGCAGACAGGCGGGGAAACCTGAGCGCCACCCCGCACAAGAGCCCCGACGGGGCGACTCAAGAAAGGTGCTCGACCCGAGTTCGCCAAACCTTTGAATCGCCCCCACGGGGTCTTTTCTGTTTTTTGCGCCCTTTTCCCGGGGCTCGCGTCCCGGGCTATGAATCAGACGGCCCTTCGGGCCTGACGGCAAATGCTGCTACGCGACTCTCTGCTGTTGCCGTTTGTTGTTTGTCGTTGTCGTTGATTCCTAATTCCTCATGTCTAATTGTAATTGCCGTCTCGTCGTTGCCGTAATATTAAAACTTTTTCGCGTCGTTTGAAAAAGTTTTATTGTCGACGTTGCGATATTAAGCGCCTAAAACCATTTTTTTCGATCCCGATCCCGATCCCGATAGCGATTTCTGGCATTGCCGTATTATTCCAAATCTGAACGTGGTTCGCTGAGGACTTACGTGTCCGTACAACTTACACCCATACGGCGACTCAGCCCGCCCGCGCACGTGCCGTTTCCTGTTTCATTTCTTTCAGGCGGCTGTCAACCTCTTCAAAATTTATTGCAACCTTTTTGCTTGTGCCGTCGTCCTGCAAAGAAACGCCGTAGAGAGTCTCTGCGGCACTCATCGTAAGTTTGTTGTGCGTGACCAGGACAAACTGGGTATGTTCGGTATATTGCTCCAGAAGTCCGAGAAAACGGCCGACATTTGCCTCGTCGAGAGGCGCGTCGACTTCGTCCAGCAGGCAGAACGGGCTTGGTTTGGCCTCGAAAATGGCGAAGAGAAGCGCCACCGCCGCGAGCGCTTTTTCCCCGCCGCTCAGCAGCGATATGGAGCGTGTTTCTTTGCCCGGTGGCCGCACGGATATTTCAATCCCAGCCTCCAGCACGTCTTCGGCATCCTGTTCGAGTATGAGGTCGCCGCTGCCGCCGCCGAAGAGTTTCCTTATAATAACCTGGAAGTTTTGTCTTACGCTTTCAAACGTGCTTGCAAACTTCGATCTGCTTTTTTTGCTGAGTTCGCGTATTATCTCGAGTTCGTGTCGACGGGCTTTTTCCAGGTCTTCGCGCTGATCGGTCAAAAACTGCGCCCGTATTTCAAGTTCATCCTGTTCACGTATGGCTTCGAGGTTTGCACCGCCCATGCTTTCTATTTTCTTCCTGAGTTCCGCGGCTTCCCGCCCGAGCTTTTCCCAGTCGGTATCCGGCGACTGGACGGTGGCGAAAACGTCTTTCTGCAGCTCAACGGCGTCTTTCAGCTTAACAGAGGCTTTCGTATCCGGCTCATCGTCGTCGTCGGCCTGCTGCCGATCCCGGCTGTTTGCTTCAGCGTACCAGCCGGCCACTTGCGTGCCTGGCCCGGCATCGTCGGTTGTGCTGCAGAACTCTTCGATTTGTGCGTCGGTGAACGGTGGTTTCTCGCGCCACTGATGGGGTGTAAGCACGAACGCATCCATATCCACTCCGCAGTCTTCCTCTATCCGCGAGTGGAGATTTTCGAGTTTCATCCGGTTTTCGTTCTCGGCGAGCTGTGTTTTTTGAATCTGTTTTTCAACCGTCCGAAGCTGTTCTTCGACTGCCTTCGAGCTTCTTTGCAGGTTCTTTAACCCTTCGGCCAGTTTTGTTATGCCGGTGCGTTTCTCAGGAGTTGTTTTTTTCAACGAGCCGGCTTCTTCTTTCAGTGCGTCGGAGTCGGACCCGGCTTTTTCTAGGTTGCGGGCGGTTTTATCGATTTCAGCGCGACATGCCGCACTTTCCGCGGCCACCTGATTGATTTCCTCTTCACCCTGTGCAAGCTGGTCTTGAAGGCGGCTTATGAGGGATTTTCTTGAATTCTGCTGTTCTTCCAGACGCCCTGCTTGTTTCTCCAGCACATTAAGCCGCTCTCTGAGCGTCTCGCACTCCTCCTGAACCTCCCTGAGCCGCACCTTTGCCATGTTTTGATCTTTTTCGCGGCTCTCTTTCTTCTTTTCCAGAGCCTGCGCCTCTATTTCACCGCTTTTGATTCCTTCCATGGCCTCGTTCTTTTCTTTTTTAAGCGCTTCGGCATCTTCTTCGAGCGTCAGGATTTCTTCCTCGACCTGTTTTTTCTGACTTTCAACGACCGTGACCCGGTTACCGGCGTTTTGTTCCTCTTTTCGCAGGTTTTCTTTATCCGCCGTCAGACGTCGCTTTTTTGCCTGTAGTTTTTCGATGCGAGTCGAGCACTGACCGGTTTTTTCTGACAGAGCGCCGAGTTGTTTTTTGATTTCTTCGATTTCGCCTTTCAGTTCGGCCAGTTCGCTCCTGCGGCTGATAACTCCTCCCGATTCCATCTTGCCCGCGGCCCATACGCCGTTCGAATCGTAAAGGTCGCCGCCTCTGGTCACCATGCGGACGCGCATACCTGCGCCGCACGCTCTTGCTTCGACCGGGCAATCGTTTTCTATTATGCGACAGTCGCCTGCAATTGAAGACAGAACATCTTTTATCTCCGCACTACAGCCTGCGATGTCGGTCAGCCGGGGGGCTTTTCCTGAATATTGCTGTATTTTTTCGGTAGCAGGACCATCGGTTTTGAGGTTCTCAAGTGCAATGACATATGCGCGCCCTTTGCCTTTTTTCCGCAGCAAATCGAGTGCATGCTTAGCCTGTTTCCCGGTATTTACCACCACCGCCTGCACGCAGGGGCCGAGAGCGGCTTCTGCCGCTTTTGCGTATTCGGTTGATACGTCAATCAGGTTTCCGAGCAAGCCGGGGCAGCCGTACAGCTCCCCGGTGGGATTGCTGATCTCTTCCAGCAGCAGCCTGACGCCGCTTCCCAGCCCGTCGGCGCGCGCCTGCAGGTCTTCAAGCACCTTCCGGCGCTCCATCTTGCCCTGGAGATTTGCCTTCATATCTCCCATATCGGACATGAGGGAGTCAAGTTCGAGCTGAGTGCCTGAGAGTGCGTCCTCAACCGACGCTATATCCCTGTCGTATCCATGCAGTTTTTTTTGTACGTTTCCCAACCGGTCACTTTCTGTTTTTTGCTCCGCATCCAGTATGCGTAGCTTTTCGCCCAGTTTCTGCTCACGTTCGCTGTGTCGGCGCAGGCGATTGTCGAGGGTTTTCAGCTCCGAGTGCAGCATGTTGAGCTGGTTCCGGAGGTGTGACTGGTGCTGCATCAGCCGGAATACAGCGTTTTTGCCGTTTTCCACCTGTTCTCTTATCGACCGGCTTTGGTTTTCTTTTGTTCCCAGTTCGCATTTTGCTCCGCGTGCGGCGTCTCTGAAGCTCTTAAGTTGACCCTCGCCCTGCCGTATGTTTTCGCGCGCCGCCTCCAGTTCGGCTCCAACCGATGATGCGCTTTCTTTTAAGCGTGCATGCCGGAGTTCAAGTTTTTTTATGCGCTCTTTTAGTTCTTCCATGCGCCCGTCGTTCATGTCCTTTTCCTTCTCCAGGCTATATATTCGGGCGTCGAGGTGTGAGATGCGCTCTTCAACGGCCGCCAACTCTCGTCTTCCGCGTTCGAGTTCGGACTCTTTGCAGGTGGCCTTGCCGTTCAGCTCATCGAGATGTCGGCGTAGACTGGAGCTTTCTTCGTTTGAGTCGTCAAGCGTTTTATCAATCCGGGCTTTTTGTTTAAGTAAAGAGGCTTTTTCAAACAACCCGATTGCGAGTCGAAGACGGATCTGGCGGTCTTTATATCGTTTGTATCTGCGTGCTTTTGCAGCCTGGCGGCGTATGCTCCGCAGTTGTTTCTCCAGCTCTTCGACGATGTCTGATACACGCTGGAGGTTGTCTCTTACCTTTTCCAGTTTGCGTTCGGCCTCTTTTTTTTGTTCCAGGTACCGATTGATGCCGGCCGCTTCTTCGAGGACGGCCCTGTGTTCTTTTGAGTTGGCTTGCAGCAGCATATCGATCTGTCCCTGTTCGATAATACTGTATGCGCTCACGCCCACCCCGGTATCCAGAAGCAGGTTGCGAATGTCTTTAAGGCGACATGTCTTGCCGTTGAGGGTGTAAGTGCTCTCGCCGGACCTGAAGCAGCGTCTGGCAACACATACCTCTTCATATTCTACTGGCAGTGTGCCTTTGGTGTTATCCAGCGTGACGCGCACCTCCGCGGTTCCCAGCGCTCGCCGAGAGTCGCTGCCGTTGAATATCATATCCGACATCTCGTTTCCGCGCAGTTTTCTGGCGCTTTGTTCGCCCAGCACCCATTTCAGAGCATCCACAACATTGCTTTTCCCTGAACCGTTCGGGCCTACAAGTCCGGTAAAAAGACCTTCAAATTCAAAGTCCGCTTTGTCTGCAAAAGACTTAAAACCTATGAGTTCGAGTTTTTTCAGTTTCATTTTGGCTTTAATTGAAAAAGGTAGAGCAGGTGTTTATGGCATGATATTAACGCATACTAACGTGCGAATGCCATAAAAAGGTCCTTGTTCCACGCCTTTTTCCGACACGAACTTCGAGAGCAAAACAGAAGGCTCACTCACGTATGTGATTATGTTTTTGTTATATAACAGGTTAGCGGAGCTGTCGCATTTACCGTTGCAGGTGGTTGCGTTAAAAAAAACGTTCCCGGGCACGCAAAAAGGGTGCCTGAAAAAAAGCCCCGGATGCTTAACTTTGCATTTATTTTGTCAATCTGCATAATTTCCTTGCGCGCCAGCACCCGTTTTGTGGTATAATGACACTGTGTGTTTCTTTTCACGGGGGTGTGGCCATGACATTAAAAAAAACAATAGTAATTCTCAACATATTGCTCGTTGCCGTGCTCGGGTATGTGTTGAGCCGTCCTATTCCGGATCCCGGCGACGATACGGGTGTGCTTCGCCCTGATACCGTGCGCGATCAGAGAGATGAAGCGGATGTCTCACGCGCGCCGGATGACGGAAAGAGCCTGCCGCATGCCCGCCCGGAAGATTACAGCGCTCTTGCCGAAAGCGATCTCTTTGGCGCCCGGGCTGAAGCTGAAAGCGAGGCCCCGCAGGATCCCGAGGTCGAGCCTGCCGAACCGCTGAAACTCAATCTCCTCGGCACCGTTGCGGGAGATTCCTCGCTTGCCAGGGCGATTATAAAGCCAGAAGGGGAGCGCAGGCAGAGCATCTACAGTGTGGGCGACAGCGTACGGGGGGCGGAGATTCTTCAGATCTCGCGTAAGAGGGTGTTGTTAAAACGCGAAGGCAGACATTACGAGCTTACGATGGATATTACGCAGGCTATAGAAATCGACGGTGAGGAAATCGTGCTGGCTATCGATGATTTTTCCGATGTAATAAGCGCCGGGAGTGATTTTATAGAGATTGACAGAGACGAGTTGCTCGATCGCGGTGGCGGCATGTTCGCCCTGATGAGACAGGTTCAGGACAACTTGCAGGTGGAGCCCTATATGGAGGACGGCGAGGCCGCCGGGCTCCGGCTCCGGGGCGTGGAGAACATAGGCATTGCGCAGCTTGCCGGCATCAGGGAAGGCGACGTAGTCAGAAGTGTAAACGGCGATGTAGTTTCAAGCGTGCCCCGGGCCATGCAGGCCTTTCGCAGGGCAAGGCACCGGGAAGAAGTGAGTATAGAGATTGTGCGAAATGGAGAGAGGATCGAAAAATCCTACAGGATAAAGTGACTAATTTTTTTTCAAGACTTCGCTTGAAATTTTGGATTTGCGATTTATTTGATATTTGTAATTTTTGAATTTTGAATTTAGTTCCATACCACAGCAATCTGAAAAACAAAAGTTCGCATATCGACAATTTGTTGTCGATGTTGCGACATTAAGCGCCTAAAGGATGTTTTGGAGGAAGTATTATGATGCCTGGAGAGAAAGGATTCAACTGTGCGTCTTTTGCAGTTTCGTTGGTGCTGGTGTCGGTTGTGGCATTGTCGGCCGGCTGCGCTACGGTCCGCGAAGACGCAGCTCCCGACCCCCCGCGTCCCCGCAGAGAGGTGTTCGTAGATGAGCCGGACATCGCAGCTGCCGGCGAGGCGCACGGCGTGGACGAGGCACCTGATGAGCAGGCGGCGCGTTCTGCCCGGGCGTCCACACGCGATCTGGAAGAAGGATACGAACGCGCGCTGCGTCTGCTGGAACGGGGGGAGGTGCGGGCCGCAAAAGTCATGATGGTCGCCCTCAGGTCTCAGGCGCAAAAGGCCGATGTTGACCTGCCGGACGGGTTTGAAGATGATTTTCAGCGCATAATAGCCGAAGTAACGGAAGAGCCTCAGCCGGACCCCGAACCGGATAAGGAGTTGCTGGAGTTGCTGCGGGAGCCGGCGCGGCACGACCTTGAAGGACCCTCCCTGCCGGCCGAAGCGGATCTGCCCGAAGAAGAGACCGGGCATGCCGAGTCAGAACCCGAAGTGCAGTACAGCCTGCCCGAGTTCAGCCTGCCCGGTTTGCTCGATCCCGAGTTGGCGGATGAGGAGATTGTGCTGGATTTCAACCAGGTCGATATCCG
>PWZK01000160.1 GCA_003567495.1 Candidatus Brocadiaceae bacterium | reverse complement strand
CCGGTTGCGATGGCCCGCGTCTTTTCGCTCATCTCGTAGTGGATATTGGGTGCGCCCATGACCGGTCCGTTGCCGTCGGGATTATTATTGCGATCCAGTCGTTTTTCGATTTTCTGTTCTAATTTCTTTAGAATTCTGCGGTCTTTTGACTTCACTTGAAAACGCCCTCCGTTGGTTAATGGTTTTTTATGGCAAACGTATTATACCAAACGTAGAGGGCGTTTTCAAGCCATTTTACGCTTTTTCAGATACCTTTACACGCTTGCTTTGGGGTTAGAAGTAGATTACGCTATTATCATGGGGATGGTGCAAATGGAAGGGCATAAAGTCAAAGAGTGGCGTTCGACCACGGTTTTGTGTGTCAGGCATTCGGGGCATGTGGCCATTGGCGGGGACGGCCAGGTTACGATGCAGGACACCGTGGTGAAGCACGGGGCCAACAAGCTGCGTCGTTTATATCATGAGAAAGTGCTTGTCGGGTTTGCCGGTTCGGCCGGTGATGCGTTTACTTTACTGGAGCGTTTCAGCGGCAAACTTGAGGAATATCAGGGGAATCTTTTGCGCAGTGCGCACGAGCTTGTTAAGGAGTGGCGAACCGATAAAATGCTGCGGCCTCTGGAGAGTCTTATGATATGTTGCGACAGAGAGAATACGTTGCTGATCAGCGGTGGCGGCGAAGTTATCGAGCCTGACGACGGCGTGGTGGCCATAGGCTCGGGAGGTGGTTATGCGGCTGCGCCCGCCCGGGCGCTTATTGCCGACGCACCGCATCTTGATGCGGAAGAAATCGTAAGAAAATCACTTTTAATAGCGGCGGATATATGCATTTACTCCAATCAGAAGATAAACGTAGTAACACTTTGACGGAAGATGACCTTACGCCGGCCCGGATAGTTGATGCGCTGGACAGGTATATTGTCGGCCAGGACGCAGCAAAGCGGTCGGTGGCCATTGCTCTGCGCAATCGGTGGCGGAGGCTGCGGACTTCGCCGGAGATGTGCAGGGAAATACTCCCCAAGAACATCATAATGATAGGCCCCACCGGTGTCGGAAAGACGGAGATAGCGCGTCGTCTGGCGGGTCTGGTAAGAGCTCCTTTTATAAAAGTTGAAGCTTCTAAATACACCGAAGTCGGATATCACGGGCGCGATGTCGAAAGCATGGTGCGTGACCTGGTTAAGGTTGCGGTTAATCTGGTGAGGAAAGAGATGGCGGATGAGGTCTTGCCGCAGGCTCGGGATAATGCCGAGGAACGGCTTCTCGACTGCCTTTATGAGCCGGAACCGGTGTCGGAAGAGGCGGATTCCGCGCATTCGGATAAGCAGGGACAGAAAGAACGGGCGCGCCAGAGGCTCAGGCAGATGCTCCGGGACGGCAAGCTTGAAGACCGCAGCATCGATGTCGAAATTACAGAGAAGCCCGTGGTTCAGGGGATGGTTGCCGGTGGCGAAGAAATGGGCGTCGATATGCAGGAGCTTTTCGAGCAGATGATGCCTTCACATACCGAGACCAGGCGCATGAGCGTGAGTAATGCGCGCAGGGTGATCGTACAGCAAGAGGTTGAACATCTTATAGATAATGAAAGGCTGCATTCCGAGGCCGTTAAGAGGACCGAGGAGGGCGGCATCGTTTTCATAGACGAGATCGATAAAGTCGCCGGCAAGGAGCAGCAGAACCAGGGTCCCGGAGTAAGCAGGCAGGGTGTTCAGCGCGATCTGCTGCCCATTGTGGAGGGGACTTCGGTGCCGACGCGTTACGGTATGGTTCAGACCGACCATGTTCTTTTTATAGCCTCGGGCGCTTTTTCGGTGGCCAGGCCGAGCGACCTGATCCCCGAGTTGCAGGGAAGATTTCCTATAAGAGTGGAGCTCTCACAGCTCACGAAGGATGACCTGAAGCGTATACTTGTCGAACCGCGCAATGCGCTTACCAGACAATACACGGCTTTGCTTGAGCCCGATGGAGTGAAGCTGAAATTCAAAAGCAATGCGATTGAACGTCTGGCCGACATTGCAAGCCGGATAAACCGGGACGTGGAGAGTATAGGTGCAAGGCGCTTGCAGACCGTGATGGAAAAGCTCCTGGAAGATGTAAGCTTTGCAGCGCCGGACATGAAGATGGGCGATGTTGAAGTGGATGCCGATTATGTTGACAAGCGGCTGAAAGATCTCGCCGACGACAGGGATATGATGCAGTATATACTGTAGGCGCTTAATGTCGCAACATCGACAACAAATTGTATATGTGCAAAAAAAAGATTTACTAAAAAGACAAATATCCAATATCCAACACCCAATACCCAATGACGAAGGAACGACCGAAGCAAGCGCTGAAAGCGCGATATGTTATAGCCTATGGCGGAGCACAGGCCCCGAATGGGGTCGAAGCAAAGCCATAGGATAGGTGACGCGCGCAAAAAAGAGTCCTGAAGGGACGACATAGCCGTGGAAAAAAAGGCGCGCCGGGAGCCTATTGGTGATTATGCTGCCCCTACAGGGCTAAATCGTTCGGGCATCGGTTTCCTATGGCTACGCTCCGGTCTGTTGGACCTGCGCTTCGCCATAGGCTTTAGCATGCCGCACCGTTGGCGCTAAAAGAAGTTGAGTTTTCAAATCAGGGAAAGCTTTGTATGATGGTAAAAGACCCGGTCCCGGTATTGCTTGGTCCCACGGCTGCCGGCAAGACGCGGCTTTCGCTGAAGCTGGCGGAAAATATGGGGGGGGTGGAGATAGTCTCCGTCGATTCCATGCAGGTATACAGGGGTATGGACATAGGCACGGCCAAGGTTTCGAAAGAGGACAGGCTTCGGGTGCCGCACCATATGATCGATATAGTCGGGCCGCAGGAGCATTTTGACGCCGCCAGGTTTTGTAAGATGGCGCTGAGTGCGATAAAAAAAATAAAGGCCTGCGGCAAGAAGCCTCTGCTTGTTTGCGGAACGCCGTTTTACCTCAAAGCTTTGCTGTGGGGCATGTTTGACGGGCCCGGTGCGCAGCCACAGATAAGGCGTCGACTGCGCCGGGAGTCGAAAGAAAAAGGCGTTGAGGCGCTCCACAGGCGTTTGAAAGCAGTTGACTCCGAGGCGGCGCAGAGCATTAATGTCAATGATTATAAGAGAATTGAAAGAGCTCTGGAGGTATATGAAACCACGGGAAAACCGATAAGCCGGCTGCAGGGAACTTTTGCCGGGCCACCGCGGATCGCAGCGAAGATACTCGGACTTCATTGGCCGCGTGCGGAGCTTCATGAGCGCATTGAGGAAAGAGTCCGGATTATGGTAGAGCGCGGATTGTTTGATGAGGTGCGTTCCATCCGGGACAGGCTCGGCCCGCAGGCCCGGCAGGCTGTGGGATATAAAGAGGTTATTGCGTGCCTTGAAGGTAAGATGGGAGCTGAAGAGGCAATAAAACTCATAGCCCGCAATACCAGACGTCTTGCTAAAAACCAGATAGGGTGGTTCAGGAAATTCCCGGTTGACGTGTGGGTTGAGCGAGAAAGCAATTTTTCGCAGACGCTTGCGAAGTGTATAAATGTGTTTGAGAACTAAAAATCCAATGCACCAAATTCCAAATAAGTTACAATTTCGAAATTATCTGTGATTTGAGATTTTGAATTTCAGGTTTTATTTTTGCGTGTGGTCCGGCCGTCGCGAGTTTTGCCTGGTTTCTATTTGCTTGCAATTTAATATGGACGCGTGTACAATGTCGTTGTTCATGAAATATGCGCCTTAGCCTTATCCGTGTCTGTCCGTGTCCGTCTGTCTGCCTGCATAAGGCAGGCTGGGGTTCACTGAATATATACAGTTTTGTTAACGTGTCGGGGGTTGGGTTTGGCGACAAAAAATATATATGCACTGGATATTGGTTCCTGGAGCCTGAAAGTTGCGCGCGGCCGGCGCGAGAAGGCCGGCGGGATCACAGTGGATCTGTATGATGAGATACGTTACGGTGTCGGGAAGGTGGAGGATGAGGCGGCCGAGGGCGATCTGTCGGGTTTAAGGGGTGCGGTAGCAGAGTTTTCCAAACGATACACTCTGGAGCCTGCCGATGATTTATGCTTATCCGTATGCGGCACGGATGTTTTCAGCCGGTTTATTAAACTGCCGCCGGTTTCCGACAGCATAGACAAAATAATACAATACGAGGCCAGGCAGCAAATACCGTTCGATATGGACCAGGTGGTATGGGACTATCAGCCTGTCAAAGAGGGGCATGAGCCCTGGGAAGAGATCAATGTCGGGCTCTTTGCTCTCAAAAACGAGAAGGTTGATGAGTTGATGACGCTCTTTGAGCCCTGGCGGAAGAATTTGAGGATAATTCAGCAGGCTCCGCTTGCCATCTATAACTTTTTATGTTTTGAAGGGTATGATTCCGAGTCGGTAGCGGCAATTGATATAGGAGAAAAATCTACCGGCATTCTGGCGATAAACCCGCCCGGATACTGGTTGAGATCGCTGCGGGTGGGGGGGGAGGCGATAACCGAACGGATCCAATCGCACTTCGGCGTTTCGCGGCGTGAGGCCGAGCGTATAAAGGAGCGCTCCGGCGAAAGCGGACATGCTGCCCAGCTGATGAGGGTTATGGCGAAGCCGCTTGGTAATATTCTGAGCGAAATCCAGAGATCGCTCGGGTATTATAAAAGTATTGAGCCAGACGTTGAATTCAGCAAAATCATCGGTCTTGGCAACACGTTCAGGATGAAGGGGATGGACAGGGTTATTTCCGAGGGACTCCAGAACAAGGTCGGGATATTGAAGGGAACGAATAACCTGACGCTTACGAAAGAGGCCAGGCGTTCTATCGGGTCCGGTATCGGCGGTTGCTGCGTTTTATTCGGCCTGATAGTGCAGTGCTCGGGTGAAGGCCGGATACGGGTGAATATGGTGCCGCAGGGGCTCTCGTTTGAGAATGAAATGCGCCGCAAAAAGCCGTATCTGGCAGGTGCGGCGGTTGGCATCGTGGCGGTTATAGTGCTGCTTATCCTGGGTGAGTTTTCCTACAATCGAAGGGTGGTGGCACAACAGGATTTCGGAGCGGGTGTGGTCTCAGAGGTTGAAGAGCTGTCGCGGGAACATTCCAGGGCTTTAAATGAAGTGCAAAGTTTAGAGGGAGAACTTGCCAAAATGACGGAGCGCGGGGCCGGGCCGGAGGTTTTTTTGCATGCTGTCTCGGAAATCCATCGCGTTTTGCCTGAAACCGAACTCCCTGAGGAGGGAGCGGCTATGCCCTCCGGCGTGATTGTAAGCGACATAAAATTCCGTTGGGTGCCCGAGGCGGACTACGGAAGACGCATGAGGTCGGATGTCGGCGGGCTGGGCGATTTTTCAGGCCCGGGGGCAGGCGCGGTTACGGGCAAAGATACCGTGCTTGTCGCAGAGATTTCCTGTGAGTCAACCGTTTTTTATTACAGCCGCAGAGAGTTTCACGATGAAGTAATAGAGATTTACGATGAAGAAAGAACCGAGAGCTACTACAGCGAGTTAATCGAGAATTTTCGACAACATACTTTTCGTAACGATGAAGAAGACAGAAAAGTATTTCGTGATGTTTACCTGGTGGGCGAACTTGAGCCCGAATCATATGACATTGCTCAGCTTGGAATAGAAACATTACCCGAGGGTGAAGAGCCGGAGGTGATCCGTTTCCGCATTCTGGCGGGCATAAACGGGCCCGGTTTGCAGGAGCAAGAGCGGCGGTAATGCAATGAACGTAGTTAGTTGAATATATGCCCGCAAGGGGAGGAGCAATGGGCTTTATAAGGCGTAACAAGTTCTGGATAGTGATAGCCGGGGCGGGTGTTTCCGGGGCCTTGCTCCTGTTTTTTGTGTGGTTGCCCCTCAGGGCGGAGAGTCGTGAGGCTTTTGAATCCTTCAAGGACCGGTCGCACGAGCTTGAAAGGGTTGCACGGGATGATATAAGGGGCGAAGATTCGATTGACAGACTTAACAGGCGGGCGGAAGAGCTCCAGCGTTTTCTCTCCGTCATGCGCGCCGAGCTTTACGAATATTATGCCGACACGGATCTGGAGGTGCGTTTTGATCAAGACACCGCGGCGTACAGCATCTTCCGCAACGCTTTCAAGCGCTTGTATGACGAACGCATTGAGGATCTTCGAAAGAGGTTCCACAACAGCGTTCCCGAAGTATCATCCGGATTTTTGGAACCCAGGAGCGTTCCGGAATACATTGATCCGGAGGATGCGTTTGAGATTGAGAAAGAATACCAGGCTCAAAAAGCCATTCTTGATGTAATTATACGGCTAAACGAAGATTTTACGCGGGTGCCGGTTGCCAACAGCTTTTCATTAGGCTCCCCCGGAGACAGGGGGGACATTGTTCTGTTAAGAGAGATCCATAAAGAAGAGGATCTTTTTTATATTTGGCCCTTCCAACTCGATTTTACCATGCAGCTTGATTACCTGCCAGATCTTCTCGGCGCTTTTGCACGGAGTCCCTATCGCATAGAGGTTTTTTCTCTGGACGAGATCGGAAGAAGGTTTGCTTCCGGCCTGGTGTTGAGAGAGATAGATGTTCGCAGTGTGGTGAATTTTGTGGAAGAAAAAGTTGCCGCGGATGATCTGCGCGGTGCGAAGAAAGTGATAACCCTTGTAAAGTCCATCGGCCGGCTTTCAGGCGACGATCTAAGTGCCATTGAGGCCGCAGAGGGCAGGGTTGACGAGGCGCTTGGCGAGGGTCTGGAAGATGTCCGGGAGCAAATTGCGGTGGAGCTG
>PWZK01000095.1 GCA_003567495.1 Candidatus Brocadiaceae bacterium | reverse complement strand
TTGTTGCCTTTTGTAGCGCAGGCGTCCCGCCTGCATCGTACGGGAGGCCGGGGCGCTGCACAAAAACGAATGCAGGCGAGGACGCCTGCGCTACTTTTAACGTGGTTTACTGAATATATACTTTTCACTTTAACGCGGCTCGAAACGGAGGTCGTTCATGGCAAAAAAAGATGCTTCTAAACTGCGAAATGTCGCTTTGGGAGGGCACGGCGCATCGGGAAAAACAAGACTGCTCGATACCATGCTCTTTTCCGCCGGGGCTGTCAATCGCGCGGGGAACGTAGAAGAGGGCAGTTCACTGAGCGACTTCGAACCGGAGGAAAAAGAACGGAAGTTCTCCATTGATACCGCAATATTTAACCTGGATTATAAGGGCTATACCCTGAATCTTATAGATACACCGGGGCATCTCGATTTTTCAGGGGCGGCCGCCGCAGTACTCCCGGCGGTGGAAACGGTGCTGGTGACCATAGACGCCGGAGATGGCATAAAGCTCAACACGCGAAGGATGTATGAGTATGCACGTAACGAAAACCTCGCCAGAATATTTGTCATTACGCATATAGATGCCGAAAATGTTAATTACGAGCGGTTGATTTCAGACATACAGGACGCTTTCGGAAACGATTGCGTGCCGGTTTTTATTCCGGTCGGCCTCGGCGAAGATTGCAGCGGCGTTGTGAATCTTCTGGAAAGTGCCGATGCCCCCGATGGCGTGGTGGGTGATTTCGACGCACTTTCCCAGTCACTGCGCGAATCCATAGTCGAGTGTGACGACGATTTGATGGAGACTTACCTCGAAGGCGGCGAAATCAGTGCGGAACAGATAAAAAAAACCTTTAAAAAAGCGGTCGTCAACGGAGAGCTTACACCCATACTTTGCAGCTCCGCCGAGAAAAAAGTCGGGGTTAAAGAAATTCTTGACTTTCTCCCGGACTGCTCGCCCTCACCGCAGGAGCGCAAAGCCGTAGAAGCCAAAACACCTGAAACCGAAGAAACCGTGGAAATAAAACCTGATCCCGACGCACCTTTCTGCGCAAAAGTCTTCAAGATAGTTGTCGATCCGCATGTTGGAAGGTTGGTTTTTTTCAGAGTGTTTGCCGGAACTGTCAGCGACGGCGATACAGTGGAGGTGGCACGCAGCGGAGCCGCGGAACGATTGGGGCATATAAATGTGCCTTTCGGATCTGAGCAGAAGGACTGCGGGAGCGCAGGCCCCGGCGATATCGCATGCGTAAGTAAAGTAGAAGACATGGAGTTTGGAGACATCTTGCGAGCACGGGGAGAGAAGTGGGTGATTCCACCTTCAGCTATTCCCAGCCCCATGATGTCTCTGGCGGTCGAGCCGAAAAGCCGTGACGACGAGCAAAAAATAAGCTCAGGCCTTCAGCGCCTTGCCGAGAGCGACCCCACATTTAATGTGGAAAGGGACGCTCAGAGCAATGAATTGCTGATTACGGGCATGAGCAACCTGCATCTTGAAGTAATGCTGTCCAGACTAAAAAACCGCTACGGTGTAAGTGCCGAGACCCGCGAGCCGTCGGTGCCTTATCGGGAGACAATAACGGCCTCTGCGGAAGGTAAATATAAACATAAAAAACAGTCGGGTGGGCGTGGCCAGTACGGGGAAGTTCACCTTCGCCTGGAGCCCAACGAAAGAGGGGAGGGATTCGAGTTTATCGACGAGATCAAAGGCGGAGTTATCCCCCAGCAGTTCATGCCTGCCGTTGAAAAAGGGATAAGAGAAACCCTGGAGACAGGTGTTCTCGCCGGCTGCACAGTGGTTGATCTGAAAGCAGCGGTTTTTTTCGGATCTTACCACGATGTCGATTCCTCGGAAGCCGCTTTCAAAATCGCTGCGTCCCGCGCGTTTCGTGAAGCATTTTTACATAGCAAACCGGTTTTGCTGGAACCAGTGGTAAAATTGGAAGTCACGGTGCCCTCGGAATACGTTGGCGACGTTACGGCTAACCTGGCCGGACATCGCGGCCAGATTGGCGGCATGGATCAGCAGGGGGAAATGCAGACACTTTCGGCGCTGATCCCGCAATCTGAACTGGGCACCTACAGCGCCGAACTGCAGAGCATGACCGGGGGAGAAGGAACCTTCACCCTGGAATTCTCGCACTACGAACCGGTGCCCAGCCACATTCAGCAGCAAATAATAGAACGTAAAAAAAAGAAAGACCTTGAAGATGAATAGGCGTTTATTTCATAAACCAGATGAAAAAAGTGAATGACTTGACAAAATGAAACGCATTATGTACAATGCATCATCTGTAATAGTATATAATGGTTGTTTTTTGTTCAGCGGTAAAATTTAATGAAAACATATTTTGCAAAGAAAGAAGATTTCGGGCCCGATACCAGGGCCTGGTACCATGTCGATGCGAAGGACAAAGTTCTGGGACGTATGGCTGCCGAAATAGCCACCCTGCTGATGGGTAAGAACAGGGCGGACTATACTCCGCATGTAGATACCGGAGCCTACGTCGTAGTGACCAATGCCGCGCATGTTCGTCTTACCGGCAAGAAAATGACTGATAAGGAATATGAGCGGTATTCCGGATACTCGGGCGGACGTAAGATACGCAAAATACCTGAAATGCTTGAAAAAAAACCGGACGACGTAGTTCGCCTGGCGGTGAAAGGTATGTTGCCGCGCGGCCGGCTGGGGCGCAGTATTATGAGCAAACTTAAAGTCTATCCCGGCCCCGAGCATCCGCATACGTATCAAAAGCCTGAAAAAGTAGATGTAAGCAATTGACATGAGTCCAGATGTGTAATAACAAGTAGATTGAGGGGTTTTTTATGGCTGATTATTGGTGGGGAACCGGACGGCGTAAGACTTCTGTGGCGCGCGTGAGAATTTGCCAGGGGGCAGGTGAAATAGAAATAAACGGAAAACCCCTTGACGATTACTTTCCGCGCAGGGCCCATAAAAAGGAGATTATGGCGCCACTTCTCGATACTGAAACCGCAGACATGTACGATCTCATTGTGAAAACCAATGGTGGTGGTCAAACGGGGCAGGCCGAAGCAGTGAAACTCGGAATCGCGCGAGCGCTTCGCAAGGCCGACAGCTCATACGAGGATATCTTAAAAGAAAAAGATCACCTCACAAGGGATTCACGTATGGTTGAACGCAAGAAGTTCGGAAAACACAAAGCAAGACGCGGAAAGCAGCGCAGCAAGCGTTAAATCGGCAATGATCAAATTTTTCCTGACAGCAGGTCTGTGCGCCGTTATATTTCTTTCGACCGGTTGTCAAATTATGCCGGGGGATCGGAAGGCGCGTCGTATGCAGCGGCGCCTGGAATCTGGCACGGCGGACGAAAGGCTTGATACTTTGCGTAAGATCGGCGATCCTCCGTCGAGGTTGCGGCCTGCACTTGAGGATATTACGTCCCGGGACCCAAATCCGGTTGCGCGTGCAATGGCCGCCGACTCACTCGGTGACATAAAAGACCCTCAGTCAATTGACAGGCTCAGATATGCGCTAAGGCGGGATACGGAGCCTTTCGTGCGGCGAAGGGCGCTGATTTCTCTGGCCGCAATCAAGCACGGTGACTCAGGAAGCGATCTTGAATATGTACTCGATAATGATCCCAAGCCGCTGCTCAGAATAACCGCACTGGATATTGCGGCCGGGGTTATGCCACGGAACCAGAGGCTCCGGATTTTCCAGATGGGCATAAACGACCGCACTGAAGCGGTGCGCCTTGTGGCATACCTGCACCTGAGGGCTATTACCGGCATTGATATTTCGCCCGATGCCGCCGGACGCTGGCGGGAAGCACTGGAGAATGTCAAATAAATCCTGGCATCATCGCCCGGAAAGCATATCCCCGAATGTTGTTTCCGTTTTTTCTCTGGGTTTGCCGCCCGACTTAAAAGAAAACAAAATGACTATGATCCCGGCGAAAGACGCCCATCCCATGCCGGCGCCATCGAAGTAGCCGTACAGAAAAACACTCAGTATCGGGGCGCCATACCACAGCGTAGAGGCTTTTGAGGGCATATTCAGGCCTGACATACACTTCATCCACAAACCCAACCCCATCGCTATCGAAATTGTTCCCACAAGAATACTTACCCAGATATCCCCGCGGTCAATGGCCAGAACATCTATTCGCATGATGAGAGATGTCAGGAAAAGACATACTGTCGATACACATAACATCAAAACAAGCGCCGGCAGCACTTCAAAACGACGCAGCAGGGAGTATGATAGGATTGAGAAGACGGCCCAGATAGCCGCCGCGCCGGCTGCAAAAGCAAATACCCTCAACCCCGGCGTTTCCAGTCCGCCAATACCGTAGATAATCAGGATTACGCCTGCCAGCCCGACCAGGGGCGGGCCAAGCCGGACCTGACGCGATCCGCCGCGCGTAAAAAGCGAAAAAAATGCCAGCACAACCGGGCCCGAATAAAAAACAAGCTCAACATCGTGACCACCATCGGGTTGAATGCGAAAAGCGGTCGCAAGCAGTATCCAGAGGCCGTAGCCACCCGTCAGCACGAGCATAAAAATTGTGCCGCTCCTGCTGCTTATCAGCGACAGCTCATCGGTTCGGCCCAGCAGTGTCAGCAATGTCATGGAAGCTATCGCAGCCCAGAAAACACAATGAAAATAAAAAACCAGCGGATCCGTAGCCGCACTCACTCGATTTAAAAGCAGCGGGAAATGGGTGCCCCAGCATATGGCTGCCAAAACCCCGGGGACAAAACCTGCTCCGTCATTTTTTTTTCTTCGCATAAAGTCCTCCCGTATGCTACTATATCAACTCGGCATCGGGCATCTGGGGGAACGTATCCGGATCTGGTGCAGGGGCCGGAACATCATCTTCCTCCTTGATCTCATAGCCTGCCGCCTCCATCACAGAGGCTGCAACAAATATATCCACGCCTTTTTTGATCGCAATGGCTATTGAGTCGCTTGGCCGCGCATCTATGCCGACAGATTCGCCGTCGGCGGTCTTCAGAACCAGGTCGGCGCGAAAAGTGCCTTCTTCAAGAGACGCCACCGCCACCTCCTCTACTTTACCGCCGAGAACATCAATAACCTCGGAAAATAGATCGTGGATGAGCGGACGCGGCGTTCTTACGCCTTCCAGAGCACGTGATATGGCATCGCCCTCGAACGGGCCGATGAAAACCGGCAAATACGCCTTTCCATCCTCTGTTACGAGTAACACGACCGAAGCGCCGGTCTCGGGGTGTACCCCCACTCCGGCGGCCTCCACAGGAATTTTATCGGGCATTCCGGAAACATCAACCCCCGGAGAAGTCTCTCCGGCGTAAGTCGACATAAGAGCATTTAAATGTCGATCTTGCACGCCATTTCGAACGCCCGGTTCAAAAACCCTGTATGCGACAGCTGCGACGATCAACAAAAAAATAAGCCCCCAAATCACCTTGCGCTCTTTTGTTATTTCCATTCCAAAGGCTCCCAAATCTAAGTAGTAGATATTTAGTGAACACGCTTAAAATCTGCATTCATTATAACCGGGGAAAACAAGTAACGCAATGGTGATGAATATCCAGTGTGCGCAACACAATCTTCCCCGAAGGACCTGAGAAATTTTGCAAAATTAAATCTTTTTCAAGCTCCGTCTTGAAAAAGATTTAGTATCTCACTGACCAGCTTTCGCAGTCCAGCTCCCGTAACGGCGCTGATCGGTACAGGGTTTATGCCGGTTTCAAGTTGAAATTTTTTTATATTTTCTTCGGCTTCGGGCAAATCGGTTTTATTTCCTGCGATCACCTCTGGTCTTTCGGCCGGTTTACCGCCGTACATCTCAAGTTCCGCCCGGATAGATCCGTAAACTTCCACCGGATTCGAACCATCTGCCGGCGCCATGTCCACCACATGGACAAGGACTTTTGTTCGTTCTATATGTTTGAGAAACTCATCCCCAAGCCCTTTGCCCTCGTGCGCTCCTTCAATCAGTCCGGGCAAGTCCGCCACAACGAATCTGCGAAAGCCGTCGGTATCGACTACGCCGAGTTGAGGCTGAAGTGTGGTGAAAGGGTAGGGTGCTATACGCGGATGTGCGGCGCTTATGTGGGAAAGAAGTGTTGATTTACCGGCGTTAGGCGCGCCTATAAGGCCGACTTCGGCGATAAGCTTTAGTTCCAGACGGAGGTTTCTGCTCCTGCCCGGGCGTCCTTCTTCGCAATGGCGCGGTGTCTGGTTAACAGAATCGGCGAACCGGGCATTGCCTTTTCCTCCCCGGCCGTGGCGCGCAACAACAACAGCAGCGCCGGGCGCGTTCAAATCCTTCAGAACCAGGCCGGAATCGGTATCCCTGATGATCGTTCCCGGCGGGACTTTTATGACAATATCAGAGCCGTCAGCCCCGCCTCTTTTCCGTGATTTGCCGCCTTCGCCGTCACCAGCAAAATATTGTTTTTGGGACACCAGGTCGAGCAACGTGGCGAGGTTGGCGTCGGCTTTGATAATGACGTCTCCTCCATCGCCTCCGTCTCCGCCGTCGGGGCCGCCTTTAGGCACGTATTTCTCGCGCCGGAAGCTAACGCAGCCATCACCGCCGTCGCCGGCTTTCACAAAAATTTCCGCTTCGTCAACGAAGTGCATGTCAGGCCGTATAATACAGAGAAGGTGTTTGCCACATAAAATACAGAAAAGTCGCCGGGTGGGTAAGCATTCACTGAACCACGCCTCAAACCGGTCCGTAGGGGCGAAACATCTTTCGCCAAAACGTTAACACGTCCCCTGAGCGCCTGAAAAGGGC
>PWZK01000140.1 GCA_003567495.1 Candidatus Brocadiaceae bacterium | reverse complement strand
GACTGCAAAGAAAGCAACGCCTATTTCTGTCGTTGTCGTTACCCCGATTTCCAGCCGTTGCCTTCGCCTTTATGGTAGTCGTCCTTGCGTCCTTTGCGTCTTTGCGGTTATCTACTTTTGTCGTTGCCGTTTCCGTAAATGCGCGTAATCTGCGTTATCTGCGGATCGTCGTAGTCTTTGTCGTAGTCTTTGCTGTTGTCGTTGATTCCTAATTCTTAATTCCTCATTCGTAATTGCCGTCCCGATGTTGCGATATTAAGCGCCTAAGGTTAACCTTGACCGGACGATTCGGAATCCTTTTTTGCTCTTTTTTCCAACAGCGCGCCGGCCAGTGCCTGAAAGCGGTTTTTCCACAGTTTTATTTCGCGCCCGGCAAGCTCCCCCAGCGCCAGCCATCCGGTTATTTCCATAACGCCGGGCCTTCTGTCGTTTGTGAGCTCCGAGTAAAGCCTTAACGTTTTCCTTGTACAGGCGTTGATGTCAAAACGCTGTGCATTTTCGGTTGCTTTTTTACATATATTATCATAATGCATGCTGTTCATGTTTGCAAACTCACCCAGTGCATCTGCAAAAGAGCGCGGGCTGTGTGATTTGACCAGGTATCCGTCCTCTCCGTCAGAAATCACATCGCGCACGCAAGGGGCGTCGAGAGCCACTACCGGGCAGCCCGACGCCAGCGCTTCAACCAGGACCAGGCCCTGCGTTTCGCGGGTTGAGGCAAATGCAAAAACGTCCGCCGCATGATAGGCGTCTACCAGGCTTTGGCCCTTGAGTGTGCCCGTCATGGTGAGACGACCGGAAAGTTTTCTGCGTTCGAAGGATTTCATAATTCGCGTCGCGCACTTGCCCTCGCCTACTACCATCGCATGTGAACCGGGGTGTTTTTCCAAAAACTCGCATACGGCTTGCGACCAGAAATCAAGATTCTTTTCCGGCGCTAGCCTGCCGATATAGCCTGCAACGAAGGCTCCCGAATCTATTCCGTATTTACGGCGCACCCTGGCGCCGGTGCCTTCGGAGAATTGCAAAAGATCCACGCCCGTCGGTATGACGCTGATGGGTGTTTTCACGCCACTGTTGCGAAGCAGACCGACCATTCCTTTCGTCGGAACCAGCACCCTGCTGCAGAGGTTTGCATAACCCGCAGATAGCTCTGTTATAAAAGATTCAAAACCTTCTACGTCCCACGGCAGCAGGTCCCCGTAGGCTTCGTAGCGTGTGTGGTGCGTGAAAACTACCGGTATCTGCTCAAGCGCTCCGTATCGAAGCGCCATGTCGCCGACAAGCAGGGGATAGTGTGAGTGAATTATGTCGGGCGAAAAGCTGCTTAGCTCTTCTCTCAATTCCATCGAAAATGGAAATGGAATCGAGAAGTCGCTCCCCGAAACGTTTTTAATGGATTGAAGACGTATCACACCTTTCGGGTCGCTGTCGCCTTCCTGCCCGTAATCAGGGGCTACCACAAGTATGGAATGTCCCAGTTTTTTAAGAGCAGCTACTGTTCTGGATACCGAACTTGCCACGCCGCCCACGTGTGGCGGGTAGGCATTTGTGAACATTGCTATGTTCATGGTGTCCTGTTTTTTTTGCCCTCGGGATGTCCTTTATTTGCGTTTAAACCGCCGCTCTGCTATAATGGTGTTTCGTATGGTTCGGGGCGTGGCGCAGCCTGGCTTAGCGCGCTACCATGGGGAGGTAGAGGTCCCCGGTTCGAATCCGGGCGCCCCGACCAGTCTTTTCTTCAATCATTCCCTCTCCCCATCCAGATCGCTCGAGCTGCGATGGTTGTTTTCCGGATAGAGCCTGGCCACGCAGTTGCCGTTGTCAAGAGCAAATTCCGCAATATTCGCAATGTTCTCGCCTATCACCACGAGTGCGGTGCCGGCCTCAAGCGGCAGGGATTTTGTTGTTTTTAATTCTTCATTTACGCACCTGTGCAATTCGGCTGCAAGTTCATTAACTTCCTTGTAAAGCGGGTGGAGCCCGTTCGCTTCCGATGGATCTTTGTTGATAAAAGCTTCGATGCTGTTGCTGAACATGGTTTGCGAGATGTCAGTCATCTTCGAAAGCTTATCCCTGCAGGTGCCCGCCGGCAAAGAATCGACGGGGCACTCATTTATCATGCGGGCGATTTTTATGCCCTTATCGGCCATCCTTTTGAGATTGAGTGCAATATGTGCCATGGCACATATCAAGTGCACCTCTTTGAGCTCCAGCTTGCCGGTGGAAAGGAGGCTCACCGACAATGAATCGGCTTTAAGCCACACGTTATGGGCTCTGTAGTCTTCCAGTTGGGCCTCATGGGCGGCATCGCTGTCGCCGTCGACCAGTGCGATTATGGATTCGGCGAAAAGCGATTCGACTATGCTTGCCAGCGAGAGCACCTGTTCTCTCAGAGCGTTGAGTTCGGCGCCGATGTTTGGCCTTGAATTGTTTTTTTCAGATGTGTTCATAGCAGGGATTATTTTTCTTTATTTTTTTTGTTTCTCAGCTGGCGGCTGCTTTTTTTCTTCTGTTCTTCCGCTTCCATGATGCGTTCCAGCCAGCCTTTCTTGCCGCCCTTTTTCCCGTTTCGGGGGTCGGATCGGGCTTTTTGTGTCTTCTTCTGTGCAGCAGCTTTTTCTTTTTTTGTCTGTTCAACCGGGACCAGTTCTATGCCTTCGGCTTTTTTTCGTATCAGCCAGTGCTCTATGGCGCCGACAAAACTGCTGCATGTTATGTACAGGAGCAGGCCGCTTGCAAAATTGTAGAACATAAATGCGAAGACTACGGGCAGCCATTTCATCATTTTTTGTTGCTGCTGCGTCTTGGGGTCCGATGGGGTGGGGGTCAAATGCTGGTTCATCATCCACGCCACGACCATCACGAACGGGAGGATGTTAAGGTCGCTGCCAAGTATCGGTAGCGAAAAGGGCAGCTCCCAGACAGTATCAGGCTGGCTAAGATCGTTTATCCAGCCGGGAACGAATGTGGCCTGGCGCAGCTGAACGGACGTCCTGAGCGTTTTGAAAAGAGCAAGAAATACCGGCATTTGCAGAAGCATCGGGAAACAGCCCTTCATTGGATGCACGCCGTATTTGGAATACAGACTCCATTGTTCCCGGGCCATTTTTTGTTTATCATCCCCGTGTTTTTTCATCAGCTCCTGGAGATGCGGCTGGAGCTTCTTCATTTTGTGCATGCTGATCTGGCTTGAGCGTGTCAGGGGATGCAACACGCCGCGAACCAGCAGCGTAAGAAGTATTATCGCGACCCCGTAATTGGGAATTATGGAATAAAAAAAATCCAGTATGGCCACCATCAGGGGCGCGAGAAAGGTGATGGTGCCCAACGACAGAATCCTTGTGAACAGAGGCGTCCGGCCCGATCTGATGTCCGACGACAGGCTTGGTGCGTAGGAGTCGAGTATGCCTGAGACCAGGGGAACCGTTATCATCCTGTATTCGTGGCTCAGGTTTTCTCCGGCGGGGAGATTCACCGTCCTGGATTGTATGACCGTAGTGGCGTTCGGGTTGTCTTCGGCCAGGCTTGCCAGTCGGTGGGTGTTGCCGGATTCGCCTCCTCTCAGCTCGCTCCATCGTCCTGCGCCCTCCTTGATGGAGGTCTCGGTGATCTGCCGCGATTCCACCGAGCGCACCCATTTCCCGGGTGAATCCGGCCAGAGCATCGCGGCGAAATACTGGCTCAGCACCCCGGTCCATGCGATATTGGTGGATTCATTCAAACGGTTTCCCGCTCCTATATCGCCCGGCCTTATCAGGTCGATGTCCATCCGCCCTCCGTTCTGCACGGCAACTGCGGTGGAGAGGTAGCGGGTTTGAAGCATCTCCCTTTCGATACCGGCCGCCGACCGGAGCTTGTATTCGAACTCTATCTCCCCGGCGGTCAGGTTGCTGAATTCCAATTTTGTGTCGTAGTGATACGTGTCCTGTTTCAGTGTGACTTGCTTTGTTATCCCAAGCCTGTCCCCTGCGGTTGTATGAAACTTAATGTCCCGGGGTGAATGGCTCAGAACTTCAAAAACATGATCCTCCAGCTTGATGCGCTCGGTGCTTATACGCCCCTCGGAGATGGTTATAAAAGTTATTTCTTCTATGACATCGCTGTAAGTGCCTTCCTGCAACTCACTCAGAAGTGTCAGAACAGGCCTTTCCAGGACTGATTTGCTCTCATTTTCAAAATAAGGCGCCCTGTATTCGCTCAGCTCGAGACTTTGAAGTCCCGCGCCACGGTTCGACCAACGGGCTTTTATACGGTCGTTTTTAATCTCCAGTCCCTCTTTCACTTCGTGCTCGGTCACTTCCCGGATTTCTTCTTCGACCGATGGTTTTTCCGTTTCCAGCTCCGGCACGTCCGTCGTCGGGGTTTCTTCCCGCGGATAGTCGGCTGGCTCTTCGGGTGCGGGCGGGTGCGTCGGCGGCGTGAAATCAAAAAAACGCCCCGTTACCTCCCAGATGAGAAGAATAATGGCGCTGATAAATATAAATTGTATAAGAGTCTTTTTGTCCATTGAACCGTTTTTGTGAAAAAGGTAATTCCAAAAACAAATCGGGATGCCTGAAATTGTGCCTTCTGTTACATTGTCTCGTAAAATGAAAAAAAAATCAAATGGTGGCGGCCGTGAATTATTCAAGGCCGAGCGTTTTTGTTATGGACACCATGGACACCCTGGACTGCCTGGACTGCCTGGGCAGGTTTATCTTGCCACTGTCAGCCGGTATGCAAGCGATGGGTTGATTTCCGGTATGGCTTTTATTTTCGCCGCTGTTTTGTTGAAAGGGTATTCCACACGCCTGAAAATCACCCTTTCGTCGTCCATCAGAACGTAACAGGCCCTTTTATCACCGTCTCTGGGCTGGCCTACGCTGCCGACGTTTATTATAGTTTTCTTTTGCGTAAGCCTGTATCTGTAATTGGCTTCGGTGACGGATACGAAAACCATGTCCGCGGTCCATATGCCGGGCATATGAGTGTGCCCGTTAAAGCAGACCTGATCGATGTAGCTGAATATCGCCTCCATCTTTCCCGGAAAATTCAGATCGTCTGCATACAGATATTCAAGGGTCGGATAGCGGGGCGTGCCGTGTACATATGTTATCCCTTCGTCTTTGTGTATATCTTTCAGGTCGCCCGTGAAATCCCACCTGCGTGCATTTGTTTCGCGGTTTTCCGGCGACCATATATTCAGCCGGCCCCGCGTCCATTCAATCGATTTTCTGGCGGTCTCATTGAAATTTGCAGCGTCCATATGCGTAAGGAGTGCCTTTTCATGGTTTCCCATCACGACAACCCTGAAATCCATGGCTATGTCCAGGCATTCGACTGGGTTGGGCCCGTAGCCTATGATGTCGCCGAGGCATACCACCTCGGAGGCTTTATGCTTTTCTATATCCGCCATCACGGCACGAGTCGCCTCGAGATTGGCATGAAGGTCAGATACTATTGCAATCAAAACAAATTACCCCTTCCGCTTTAAAAACGTTTTACAATGAAATGTCGTCCGGCCTGCGGCGTCTCAGCCCGTTTTTTGTGTGCATTTTTTCTCTTCGTCCAACAGATCGAGCAGTGTAAAAACCACCTTTTTATCGAACTGCTTGTCGGCATTATCGAGCAGTTCTTTTCTTGCTTTCTCATCGGTCAGTTTTTTTCTGTAAGGACGATCGGAAGTCATGGCGTCGTAAGCGTCGGCTACGGCTATTATCCGTGCAAGAAGCGGCAGTTCGTCCCCCTTGAGTCCGTCGGGGTAGCCTTTGCCGTCGTAGCGCTCGTGGTGGCTTTTGATCATCGGCAGTCCTTCGGCAAACCTTGCTATGGGCTTCAGTATTTCCGAGCCGGCGACAGGGTGTTTTTTCACAACCGTCCATTCCTGCTCGGTCAATTTGTCCGGTTTGTTCAGTATGCTCGAATCTATCATGATCTTGCCGATATCGTGCAGGGCGCTCATTTTGGCCAACAGCTCTGTGTCGCCGGCTTCCACCCCCATTTGCTCCGCGATTTTCACGGCCAGCTCTCCGACCTTTTTTGAATGTCCGTTCGTATAACTGTCCTTCTGCTCAAGTGTCAGTGCAAGAGTTTGTGCTATGTCCAGATAAGATTGCTGGAGCTCATGGTGCAGGACGTGTGTGGTAAACGTCGTGGCGAGGAAATTGGCAAGGACACCGAAGAACTTTTTTTCCTGAGCGGAAAACTTCTTTGGCATTGCGTAATAGATGCTTAAAACCCCCAGCTTTCTGTTTCCCGTAGAAAGCGGAGCTGACAGCAGGGAAATAATCCCCTCCCTTGATGCATATTCCGGCAGTCTGTAGCGGTGGTTTTCTCTCAAATCCTCGATAGCATAGAGTTCTTCGCTTTCAAATGCGCGCCCGGCGATGCTCATTCCAATCGAAAGCGCCGGCTTGGCGTCTTTATACCTTTCACTCACCCCGTAACTGGCCTTAAGAAAGAGTTTATCTTTATCTTCGTCGGCCAGCCTGATATTTGCAGCATTTGCGCCGGTTAGTTCCACCAGCATTTTCAACGCATAATTCCACACCGTTTCCGGGCTCCTGTACATGTTCTCGCAGATATAATCGCAAATACCCTGGAGTCCGGAAAGCAGTTCGGTTGTCTTCGTGTGCGTTAATTCATCTATTTGCATGGCATCGGGCCCGTTGATTGAGTGATTGCAGGATATACAGACACCAAACGTATATATTCAGTAAACCACGTTAAAAGTAGCGCAGGCGTCCTCGCCTGCATTCGTTTTTGTGTAGCGCCCCGGCCTCCCGTACGATGCAGGCGGGACGCCTGCGCTACAAAAGGCAACT
>PWZK01000062.1 GCA_003567495.1 Candidatus Brocadiaceae bacterium | reverse complement strand
TTTGATAGAATATATACTTGATTGAAAGGTCAAATTTTAGTATCATAATATCAGTGGCCAACGCCTGCCTGCTGCAGGCAGGTGGTTCACTGAATACATACTAAATGGCGCTAATATGGAGCCTGTTATGAGTAAAAACATAGGTCGGAGGTCGATGCTGCGATCAATGCTGGCCACTACGGCCGGTCTGGGAGTTGCAAGGTATGTAGATTACCTGCCTTTTTCAGCTTTAAAGGCGGCACAGAGCGAAAAGTTAGAAAAACCAAAACTGCGTTTCGGTGTAGTAACTGACTCACACTCAGCCAATTACAAACGGGGCGGGTCCCGTCGATACACCGAATCACTGATGAAAATGACCGAGTGTGTGGAGGTTATGGATGATCATGAAGATGTTGAGTTTTTGATCGAACTCGGCGACTTCATTGACGGCCACTCCCCGACGCCCCCGGACTGTCTTGAGAAAATAGAGGACGTGTTTACAGGTTTCAACGGGCCACATTATCATGTTCTCGGCAACCATTGCCATGACGATTTTTCCAAAGAACAGTTTCTTGGCCACATCAAAAACACCGGTTTTGATTCGGCTGCCGGTCATTACTCAGTCGACCACGGTGGCATCCATTTCGTAGTCCTGGATGCCAATTACCGGGGCGACGGAGAGCCTTACGATAGCGGCAATTTTAACTGGACAGATGCTAACATTCCTGAAGCACAGGTCGATTGGCTGCGAAATGACCTGAATAATGCCGAGCTGCCGGCCATCATATTCATTCATCAATGTCTGGATGGTTCGGGCTCACACTATGTTGAAAATGCCGCCGAAGTGCGTAAAGTACTGGAGGAATACGGCAAAACATTGACGGTGTTCCAGGGTCATAATCACTCCGGTGCCTATAGACGGATTGAAGGCATTCACTATTATACCCTGAAAGCGATGGTGGTAGGATCGGGCGAAGAGAACAACTCTTATGCGCTCGTGGAGGTCAACCCCGAGTATATAGCTGTAAAGGGTTATCGCAGGGCTGTTGGCCGTGAAATGGAAATCAAAGGAATTCCGGAACCGGTTTAATTTATGCGTTTCTTCCCATACAACAAAATTAGCTCCGTGGCTGGTGCGAGACACCCTTCGGCTGCTTACCACACAAATCACAGAGAGGGGAGGAGGGAGAAGGCGCTTAAATGCTGAACATCAACAATAAACTGTCGATGTTCAGAAAAAATATTTAATACCCAATGATAGTATCAACACTCGCCCCCAGCAATGTCCAGCGGCTTTAGAAAATTTAGCAGTTCAGTATCGCTTTGTCTGACTACCAGCGCCAGGGATCCCTGCCCCGGAGTGGTCTGGAACGTCTTTTCCGGAAAAATCTCAGTTATTCGGTCGGCCAGCCCCAATCGGATCATCGCCACCGCGGCCACTATCAGCGCATCAAACCGACCTTCTTCCAGTTGTTCCAGCCGGTGAGGGACATCGCCCCGCACATCGACCGGGCGAAGATCGGGTCTCAGGCATGCAAGGTTTTCCCTTCTTCTCAGGCTCGAGGTTGCAACGGTCGCCCCCTCGGGCAGAAACGTAAGCGGGGTGTTATCCTTCGAAACAAGGCAGTCCCAGGGAGCCATGGTGGGGAGAGTGGCGGCAAGTGAGAGCTGGGGATGAAGCCGCTCCGGAAGGTCCTTGGCACTGTGCACTGCAAGGTCGATCTGGCCGGCCAGCAGTGCGAGGTCGAGATCGCGGGTGAAAAAATCACCCTCCTTTACTTCCGTAAGCGGCGTCTTCCGGTCGCGGTCGCAAGGCGCGTGAAAAAACACATTTTCAAGCTGGATGTTTTCAGCAAATCCCCCGAGAAGCCCTTCAATCTCCTGAACCTGTGTTCTGGAAAGACGGCTTTTCCTCGCACCCACGCGCACGGCGTCGTCCGGCGCTCTGAGCGGATTATGAAGGCTGTGCCATATGAGAGCCTGTCGCAGGGCCATGTAGTTGGCGGAAGCAATATTCTCTGCATCCGTTGGGGATATGCTCTGCTGCGGCACGTCGGCCGCGGAATAAATCCTCGCTTTCGGGTTGCTCTCTTCAAGCATTTCGGCATATCCTTCAAGGTCTATAACAGGCCGTCCGGAAAGATTGCAGCGGGCAAGCGCATCAACGGCGGTTGGGGTCAGTTCGGAGCAGATGATAAGGGCCGAGGCTGCCTCGATGTACTCCCCAAGCCTGTCGGTATGGAGTACCGGCAAAGAACCGTTTTCGGATCTGCCTTTCCCGGCATCGTGGCGCGAAAAACTCACTACCTTATATCCGGAATCTGTAAGTTTTGGGATCATCTCCCCGGAAAGCTTGCCTTTTCCCACCACCAGAACCGGCCCATCGCCCGGTTCAACTGCCGTTCTGGCAATAAGCTCCGTTGTATTCTCCGCCCAGGAAGTGCGCGCCGAATCGAGAGAAGACGACCGGCGGATTTTTTTGGCCGCCAGCAGCGCCGAAGAAAAAGTTTTATAAAGTTCCGGGCTTTCCGAATCCACCCAGCGATTGAGCGCTCTGCGCACCTGACTGACGATCTCCGTTTCGCCAATCAGATATGAATTAAGCCCGAGGCATGTCTTGAGAAGGTGAAAATACAGATTGTGGCCGGCAAGATGTCTGACGTCCGCCATCAGAGCCGTCCCGATTTCGGGGCCTGCATGCTTTTTTATACCATCAAGCACCCGCCGGGAGATATGACGTGCGGACCGGCCTGCGATATAACATTCCCACCTGCAGCAGGTGGAAAGAATTAACAGTTCATTCTGAGCGGGGTTATCCCGAAACAGTTTTTTTTCGTATTTATGCAGAGATTGGAGTGTTCTCCGCCCTATATCCGGCGATGAAGTCCGGAACCCGAACATTACCATCTTGGAAGTGCCGGGATGCGGGTCGTCTATAAGAGACGCTATCCGATTTCTTATGGCCTTTGAGTACCGGCAGTTTTCTCCATTTGAATGGACGGCAACGGTCAGGCTGCCGCGTTTGTAAAGGGCGGGGAAGATGATCTGTGAATTTGGAACGGACGAAACGACGCAGTGCAATTTTTTGAGGCGCCTGCCGTCGTTGCCGATCCGTATGTTCAGTTTGCTATCGGAAGTAGCCGCGACAACGAGATCGCATTGCCGAAGGAGTTCGGGCCTGTACTTTCCCTTTATCCAGTCGATCTTTTTCCGGCGAGCAAGCACTTTTAGGTCTTCTCTTGCCTCCGGGGCCACAACGGTGATATCGGCGCCCGCCTGGAGGAGAGTCTCTGTTTTTCGTGATGCCACCTTGCCGCCGCCGACGATAAGGCATCTGAGGCTGCTTACATCTATGGCGAGGGGCAGGTAGGGGGCTGGCTCCGGGCTGCCGGCCCACAGGGGCCTGTCTTGCTTTTTATTCTGCGACTCGGGGTTTTGGGGATGTTCTGCCGGCATTTGTAGGGTTCAGTCAAAAAGGATGGTGCTGAGGTAGCGTTCTGCGGTATCGGGAAGAATCGTCACGATCAGTTTGCCCTTGTTTTCGGGGCGGGCGGCCACCTTCAGCGCCGCAGCCGCAGCCGCTCCGGACGATATGCCGGCGAATATGCCTTCTTTTTTCGCGAGCCTGGCGGCCATATCCATTGAGGTATCGTTTGATATCTGCATTACTTCGTCAATCACCTCTCTGTTGAGTATCTCCGGCACGAAACCGGCTCCCAGGCCCTGAATCATGTGCGGGCCGGGCTCGCAGCCGGAAAGCACCGCCGAGTCCGACGGTTCTATGCCGATGACCTCCAGCTCCGGTTTTCGGGCTTTCAATGCCTCTCCGACTCCGGTGATCGTCCCCCCGGTGCCGATACCTGCGATGAATATGTCTATCCTGCCGTCGGTATCGTTCCATATCTCTCCCGCCGTTGTCTCCCTGTGCACCTGTGGATTGGCGGGGTTGTTGAACTGCTGTGGCATAAAGGCGTCGTCATTTTCCTTAGTAAGCTCGTTTGCCCTTTCGACGGCACCTTTCATCCCTTCTTCGGCGGGGGTCAGTTCGATTTTGGCGCCGAAGTGGGCGAGGATTTTTCGCCGCTCGAGTGTCATTGACTCAGGCATGGTGAGGATCAGACTGTAGCCTCTTGCCGCCGCCACCCATGCCAGCGCTATGCCCGTATTGCCGCTGGTAGGCTCTATAATGGTCATGCCGGGGGTGAGCTTACCTTCTTTTTCGGCGGCAAGTACCATGCTGACGCCAATCCGATCCTTGACGCTGCCTGCGGGGTTAAAGAACTCGAGTTTTGCTGCAACTTCGGCGCCGGCGCCTCTTGCTATCTTTCCCAGCCTGACCAGCGGCGTATTTCCCACAAGTTCTGTCATGTCATGTGCGATCTTCATATAGTTGCCATTTTCCTCAAATCTGGTATGTGGTTTTCCCGTACTTCGCACTGCTTCGAATACGTTCCGTCAGGTCTGCTATAGTAGTGGAGCCGAGCACGCCGTCAATGGAATCCCGAAGTTCCTCCCAGACAGGCCGGGTTGGGCAGTCATCGTATTGACTGCAGATTTCAGGATTCTCCACACACTTTACCGGCGCCGTGGAACCCTCAAGCGCGTTGAAAACGGCCTTCATGGTGATCTGTTCCGGGCTGCGGGCCAACTCGTACCCGCCGCTCATGCCCCGTTTTGAATTGACGATGCCGGCGGCTTTCAGTGCGCTCAGGATATGTTCGAGATATTTTACGGACAAACCTTGCTGCTCGGCCAGCTCGCGCGCCGGAACAGGGCGCTTCGGGTATGTAAGCCCGAGCTCTGCCAGCGCCCTGGCACCGTATCTCAATTTAGTGGATATTTCCATATTGTATCTTCACCTCCTGATAAAATTCGCAAAATCTAATCTCTTCTTATCCTATCATAATAATTAGCTATTTGCAAACGATGGTTCTCTTGACAAACCTTTGAATCTTTCATATCATTATAATAGGAGAACAGAAAATAAAAATCTTTTATTCCGAAAGTGTAACGGTAACTTTCTTTAAGGGAGCACAATCATATGTCAAACGTAAGTGAAGAGGTAAAAACGGCCGACTGGAAGAGTGAGAAACACGTGCCCGTTATCGAGTGTAAAGAGGCTGCAGCCGCCGGCGAGCCCACTCCTGTAAAGGTAACGCTTGGCAAAGAGGTGGCACATCCCAACACTACCACCCACCATATCCGGTGGATAGACCTTTATTTTACTCCCGAAGGCGCTCAGGCGCCTTACCACGTGGCACGCTTTGAGTTCACAGCACACGGGGAATCGGTAGCGGGAGCGGACGAGGGACCCGTATATACACATCACGAAGCCCAGACCTCTATAACGATATCGAAAGGCGGCACGCTCCAGGCCATGTCCTACTGCAACATCCACGGCCTGTGGGAGTCCAGCAGGGAAATCGAGGTCAGTTAAACCAACCCTCAATTTTTATTGAGGTGTGGCAATTAACCAATGCAGCCCGACAAAAAACACGCCATGAAAGGCGAAAGCCCCGGATGGCAGGAACACAGGTGGTGGGGGCGGTTTCTGCTTTGTCTGTATGTTGTTTTGGCCTTTCTTCCCATCATTCTGGCACATTTTACCCGGCCCGCCGGAATAAGTGGCTTCATCGGGTTTTCCCGGGCGCTGGGCATTACCGGGTTCAGCATACTTGCGCTTCAGGTCGCTTTGGGCTCGCGCCTGAAGTTTATCGACCGTCCCTGGGGACTGGATGCCGTGATGCGGTTTCACAAACGGGCGGGCACGGCGGCGCTTGCCCTGCTGTTACTTCACCCCCTCGCTTTGCTGGTCGCCTATGCATATGAAATGGAACTTGGCGCCGGCATTGCATTCGGCATGTTGCGCGGAATTTACGGTGGGGTTATAGCGCTGGCACTCCTTTTAGCCGTGGTGTTTTTTGCGCTTTTCATCCGGCGGCTCGGGTGGAATTACCAGCACTGGCGCTTCAAACATAAATTCACAACTATGGCTGTAGTAGTTCTGGGGTTTGCGCACGGGCTCAGGGAAGGGCCGGCCATGCCCGGTCCGATGCGGGTTTATTTTTGGGGCCTGCTTCTGGCGGCAGCGGGTCTGTTCCTTTACCGCAACATATACGTTATTTTGTGGGGCCGAAGCCGATGGAAGGTGTCGGAGGTAACGCCCGAAACACACGACACCTATACGCTGTCTCTGCAGCCGGCGGAGGGCGAGCCGTCTTCCTACTGCCCGGGACAGTTCGTCTTCCTGCGCCTGAACCGACCGGGCCGCCCGAGCGAGGAACATCCCTTCACACTCTCTTCTTCGCCCACTTCCGGCCGGCCGCTTACGGTAACCGTTAAAGAATCAGGCGATTTCACCGATACTATCTCACAGACACGTCCCGGGGACGAGGCTCTTATCGACGGCCCGTTCGGGCGTTTCAGTTTCCAGTTCGATTCACCGAAAAGCTTTATTTTCATTGCCGGCGGTGTGGGTATCACTCCTCTGCTGAGCATGCTGCGGCATCTTCGGGACACGAACGACCGGCGACGTTCGGTGCTGATCTGCGGAAACCAGACCGAAAAAGATATAATCAGACGTGGAGAACTGAAGGATATGCCGGAAAACGTAACCGTTGCTCACGTCCTTAACACGCCGCCGGGGGGCTGGGAGGGATATGAAGGGTATGTGGATAGAAAAATAATCCGTGAGTGTGCCGGCGATTTACTGCCGGAGGCGGATGTATATCTTTGCGGACCGCCTCCGATGATGGATGCCGTAACCGACGAACTCAAAGGTCTTAATGTGCCGCGGCGACGAATACATACCGAGCGCTTTTCACTGTAATTTACT
>PWZK01000024.1 GCA_003567495.1 Candidatus Brocadiaceae bacterium | reverse complement strand
TCATACGAAGAAGCTTTTCATCTTGCCCGGCAGATCGGCTACCCCGTGATAGTGAGGCCCTCTTACGTGCTCGGGGGCAGGGCAATGGAGATTATCTACGACGAGGCGGATTTAAAGCACTTCATGACCTGTGCCGTTGATGCATCTCCGAAGCATCCTGTCCTAATTGATAAATTTTTGGAGGATGCGATCGAACTCGATGTAGATGCTGTCAGCGATGGCGAAAACATCGTAATAGGCGCCATAATGGAACACATCGAGGAGGCCGGCGTGCATAGCGGTGACAGTGCCTGCGTTATTCCTCCGCAGACTGTTTCTAAGGAACTGTTGACTGAAATAGAAAGTCAAACCCGTGCGCTCACAAAAGGGCTTGAGGTTATAGGTCTTACCAACATTCAATTTGCCGTGCGGGACTCCGAAGTTTATGTGCTGGAGGTAAACCCGAGGGCCTCGCGCACCATACCTTTTGTTTCTAAAGCCACGGGAGTGCCGCTCGCCAAGTATGCTATGAAAGTTATGCTGGGCGACAAACTGCCCGACCTGGGCCTGACCGGGCAGGTAAAACCCAAACACGTCTGTGTGAAGGAGGCTGTCTTTCCCTTCACCCGTTTTCCTGGCATAGACACGTTGCTTAGCCCGGAGATGAAATCCACCGGGGAAGTTATGGGAATAGCCGAAGATTTTGGAATGGCGTTTGCCAAGGCCCAGATGGCCGCGGGACAGATTTTGCCCGGGCGCGGCACCATTTTTTTCAGCCTGTGCGACCGGGATAAAACCGCTCACAGCCTGGAGGTAGCTCGCTGCCTGGAGAATCTCGGTTTTGCCCTCTGCGCGACGGAAGGAACATGTAACTGGTTTAATAAAAACGGTATAAAAGCTGCAAGGGTCAACAAAGTCCGGGAAGGACGCCCGCACATCGTCGACAAAATCATAGACGCAGAGGTCGAGCTGGTGATAAACACTCCGAGTGGAAAGCATCCACGCGAGGACGAAGTGGCGATCCGGCGTACGGCCTGGGCCCAGGGCGTTCCTACCATAACTACGCTGCAGGGGGCAATCGCAACTGCAAAAGCTATCGTTAAAACTCGTGATGAAGAGCTGTCGGTGCGCTCGATCCAGGAGTACACGGGAAAATAGTGCAAGCAGGTAATTCTTTTTCAAGACTTCGCTTGAAAAAGAATTAATGAAACGACCACGAAAACGGCTACGACTGAGCGGCAAACGACATTATTTTTTAGTACATCGATAACTTGTTGTCGATGTACAACACTTAAGCGCTTATATATTCAGTTCGCCACGTCTTCCCCGGCAACGCGGACGTTTTGTCCGCACTAACGGCATGCGGGCGGGGATGCCCGCGTTCCCGGCAACGGCAAAAGCGAACGGCAAAACGAATTTTTTTGATTGCATCGACAATTCTTTGTTGATTTAGCACCTAAGCGCCCATAACTTTGTCCCCGGCGGATGCTAACCCGTGAGAGTAATACGCATCAGAAAAATCAGATTTGTTCTGGTCGCCCTTATCATATCGATCGTGCAGCAAGTCTTTGTTCACCGCTACAGTTATGGATACGCAGGGCTGGATCTGATAGCAGTGATGGCGGCCTTCACCGCCATTATGGTCCCGACGGGCGCGGCATTGTGGTCATGTCTGGGGCTGGGGGTGCTTCGCGATCTGGGAACTGCCGCCCGCCTGGGCGGCAGTGCGCTGGCGATGTTGCCCGCCGTGTTGATGATATCGATGCTGAAGGATCGTTTTTATCGCTCCGGCATGGCATTCGATATAATATTCACGCTTCTTTTTATGCTTAGTTTCGGTTTTGTTTATGCGGCCGGGGCGATTGTGTTTTCTCTCGGCACCATACCTTTCAGTTTCTTCTACCATGCCATCGGATACGCCGTGTTTTCAAGTCTTCTCGTTCCTCCCCTTTTTGCCTTATTTCGCAGTGCCGGGCTTGTAGAAGAAAGAAAGACAACTTTTTAACCAGCATACTTCATGACTTGTTAGCCCGCTCATTTCACAAAGCAACAACAATATTATTACTGTCGTTGGTTTATGAAATATGCGGGTTATTCTGATTTCTCAATACAGTTCCTGATATATTTTCCGTGCCGGGTATAAGAGAATTCGCGTTCAAACATTTTCCGTCCGGCCAGGGCGATACGGTTTCGTTTTTCTCGGTTTTTTCGAAAATATTCGATTTTCGCAACAAGATCGTCGTAGTTTTCATAGCATACGTAGTCTCTGTTTTCCGCAGTTTCTATCGGCAGTTGCAGGTGGCGTATATTCGGGGTGCTTATCATGAAAGAGCAAAGAAACCACATTTCAAGATGACGGTAGGTGAAAGGGCCCTCGCCCTCCAATGCCAGATTTATACGGCTTCTGCGGGTTATGTCGATATATTTTTTTTTGTTAAGCCGAGGGAAGGCATGGACAGGGTCTATGGCGGGTTCGCGTTTCCTGAACTGCAGCCCTCCGCAGAAATTAAAAGGCTCCTCTGAAAGTTTCTTTACAAATTTTTCTCTTACTATAGCGGTGTTTATACCCGAGAAAAACACATCATGCTTGAAAGACTCCGGCGGCGATGTAAAACCCAGCCCGGACGGGTCGAGTTCCTGCACGTTACGCGGCGTGACTTCAATAAGGGGACACCCGAGCATAGTGGGGCGAATCTTGTCCCTGTTGCGTGTTGATATGTCGTATCTTTCCCTGTCGGTAAAAGGCTCCCGCTTGAATATTATGTCAAAACTGTCCAGTATGTCGTCGGAAGGGATGATATCCGGGCGGGCGTTTGCCACCAGCAGGGCTTTCAACGCAGTGTCAGTTTTGCTGAGAAAATCCAGTGGCATAACACGGCGGTGGCTGTTGTCCAGAAAAGCTTTGGAGTCACAAACGATAACACTGCTTTTTTTCGAAAGCTCTTCGATGTTTTTTAACGCGTTCTGTATCCGGATGTTTTTAACACGATAAACGGTGGAGAGCGCGGCACGGAAAAACCCGTTCTGACCCTTGTAGCGCCACCGATGTCCTCCCGGCTTGAAGAAGCGGTAACAGTCGCGGTAGAAATCGTAAAGGGGATGTTTTATTTTTCTGCCGCGATGCAGACGTCTTATGAAAATAGCTTGTTTGGGCATGATATGTGTTTTATTAATTCTTTTTGAGTTCGTTTTCGAAAAGAATTATTATAATAAAATATGCGGTGGAAAGCGAGTTAATTGCAAATAATCCTCGTTAATTTTATAATCTTCACCTGTGAGACTGCACACGACAGAAAAGACGGCATCCGGACTTACACAATTTTTTACCGGCTTGCAGCCGGAAAGGATATGACATGTTTAAGATACTCATTACAGACAAAATAGCAGAAAGTGGTATTGATTATATCCGGTCAACGGGCGATGCGGAGCCTGTGGAAAGGATAGGGATAAACGAAGATGAACTGGCTGCGATTATATGCGAGTATGACGGGCTTATTATAAGGAGCGGAACAACGGCCACGGCTAAGGTTCTGGAAAGCGGCGAGAGGCTTCGTGCGATTGTGCGGGCAGGCGTGGGGGTTGATAATATTGATATCGAAAGCGCTACGAAAAGGGGTGTTCTGGTGATGAACACACCCGACGCAAATACTCTCAGTGCGGCAGAGCACACTATGGCCCTGCTTTTGGCAATGTGCAGAAATGTCGTCCCAGCATGTCTCAGCCTTAAGGCCGGGGAATGGGACAGAAAGCGATTTGTCGGAAATCAGCTCAACAACAAGGTACTTGGTATCGTCGGTGTGGGCCGGATAGGAAAAGCCGTGGCGAAGATGGCCCGGGGATTTAACATGAAGGTTACGGGCTATGATCCGCTTGCTATCGGCCTGGATGCTGAAGAGACCGGCCTGGAGCTGAAAACCGATTTTGAGGAGCTGCTCGAAGAATCCGACTTCGTTTCATTGCACATTCCAAAAAATGAGCGCACGATGAACATGATAGACAAACCGCAGCTAAATGCGATGAAGCCGGACGCAAGGCTCATCAACTGTGCCAGAGGCGGAATAGTCAATGAAGCCGCACTTTACGATGCGCTTCGCAGTAAAAGCATTGCCGGCGCTGCCATGGACGTTTTTGAGCAGGAACCGCCCGAAAACCGAGACTTTGAGAATCTCGATAACTGTCTTGTAACTCCGCATCTTGGGGCGAGTACCGAAGAGGCGCAGACCGGGGTGGCTATGGAGGCCGCCAAAACGCTACTGGATGCACTGAGGGGTAGCGTGATCAGAAACGCTGTAAATGCTCCGTCGCCGGCCGGTATCATTTCACCGATCCTGCGCACATACGCCGAGCTGTCCAGGCGCATTGGTATGGTTGCATCTGCAATAGCACAGGGCAGGATCGAGAACATACAGGTTCAGTGCCGCGGTTCGATTGCGCGCCATGATGTGGAAATTGTAACGACGTCTTTTCTGACAGGGTTGCTTCAGCCGTATTTCGAAACGCGAGTCAATATGGTCAATGCTCGGATGTTGGCGGCCGAGCGGGGTATAGGGCTGGATGAGACAAAAAATACGGAACCGCGTAATTTTGCTTCGGAGCTGGGGGCTATAGTAACCACCCGTGACGGCCAGACGTCAATCACCGGAACGGTGCTCAGCGAAAAAATTATGAGGATAATCGGGATCAACGGCTTCGATATTGAAATGACACCGGCCGATACGGTTATGATAGTATTTAATGACGATAAGCCGGGCGTTATAGGGGCGGTTGGGACCATTCTCGGACGCCATGGAATCAATGTTCAGACCATGGGAGTCGGCCAGAAGCTTGACGAAAAAAAAGCCGTATTAGCTTTCAGTATAGACAAAAATCCCGGGCGGGATACAATGGATACAATCAGAAGCCTGGATTTTGTCAACAGGGTTTATTTATGCCGGTTGGATTAGCCCGCATATTTCATAAACCAACGGCATAAAATAGTATAAAAACATGGTAATAAATATGTTAAGTGGCGCTTTCTGATTAGTTCTGATTTAACAGTGTGTACCTGAGCTGTTTAAACGGCGGTTTACCTGCCTGCAGCAGGCAGGCCCTGCGGGCGCATTCCCAGCCTGCCTGCTGCAGGCAGGCGGCACATCTGCTTCAGAAATCTTCACTTGCAGTATACGAATACAGCTGCGCTAGATTTCTTCGCATCTGCGCCGCTGGAAACGCGTGAAATATGCGGGCTAGCCAGGATGATAAGATCAATGGCCTTGAAACAACACGATGAAAAATATAACGATGCCCTTTCGATAATCAAATGCCTGAAAAACGCAGGTCATGAGGCAGTTTTTGCCGGCGGGTGCGTAAGGGATATGCTGCTTGGGGACGAGCCGGGTGATTATGACATAGCTACCGATGCGCCGCCCTACGAAGTGGAGGAACTTTTCGAAAACACGGTGCCTGTTGGTAAGCAGTTTGGCGTAATACTGGTTATAATGAACCACCGCAGCTACGAGGTGGCCACCTTCAGGAGTGAGTCGGAGTATTCCGACGGACGCCGCCCGGATACGATATGCTACGCCGGCATGGAGGAAGATGCGCAGCGCCGCGATTTTACCATAAACGGCATGTTTTTTGACCCTGTGACTGACAGGCTTATTGACGTAGTCGGCGGCCGCAAAGACCTGGAAGATCGGCTGCTTCGCACTATAGGCGATCCCGATAAAAGGTTCCGGGAGGATTACTTGCGCCTCCTGCGTGCAGTGCGGTTTGCGGCCGGGTTAGGCCTTCAAATAGAGTCGCAGACCAAAAAGGCAATAGTTGCATCAAAGCATCTGGTCAATGCAGTGGCTCCGGAAAGGCTGTGCGCGGAACTCAGGTTACTGCTTGCCGGCAGATCTCCCGGCGATGCCGTGAATCTTATGGACGATCTGGGGCTTTTCACTGAAGTATTTCCCGAGCTGGAACCCTGTCGCGGATGCAGACAGCCGAAAAACTATCACCCTGAAGGCGATGTATTTACACACACGCTTCTAACGCTGAAAGAATTGGGGTCTTTTCCCGATTTCACAGTGGCTATGGCCGCACTTTTACACGACTCCGGTAAACCGGAAGCAAGTAGAGAAACGCCGGAAAAATTTCCCGAACACGAACGTATTGGGGCTGAAGTCGCGAAAGAGGCGTGCAGGCGGCTTCGCCTGACGAAGAATGAGACCAAACGCATTGCCTGGCTGGTAAAGATGCACATGTATTTCAAGGACGCCCGAAACATGAAAGACAGCACCCTGCGCAGGCTTTTTGCCGAGGACGGGTTCGATCAGCTTGCAGTGCTCTCATATGCCGACGCAATGGCCAGTTGGAAGCGAACGGAACATATCGAATATGTTCTTGAAAAACGTAACGAACTGAGCCGGGAGGAATTTTGCCCCAAACCACTGGTGAATGGATACGACCTGCTGGATATGGGCTACAGGGAAAGCCGGGAATTGGGTGAGATACTCGATCGTGTTTTTGAGCTTCAGCTCAACGGTGATATTTCCACCCGCGAAGAAGCGCTTACCGAAGCAGCCAGATACGCAGAAGAAATCAACGCTCCCGGAGCGGAGGAGCGATAGGCGCTTAATATCGCAACATCGACAATAAATTGTCGATATGCGAAAAAGAATGAATATCCAATATCCAACACCCAATATCCAATAACAAAGGAAAAGGAAAGGAATCGGTGATTGACGATATTTCTGCGAGTGGAATGTCTGATGCGCGAAAAAGTCAATCCGTTTTCACCGAAGGTGATATTTAATTAAAGCCCAGGGTTGGCTGGTCTGAAAGAACTGCCTACCCTGGGAACTGGCAGTCGGTCTGAAATTTTCCCTGAAAGGGATA
>PWZK01000383.1 GCA_003567495.1 Candidatus Brocadiaceae bacterium | reverse complement strand
TACCATTGTACCGCATCCATAAATCAATGTCAACTCGGGCCATAAGATTGCCAGTATGTACTCAGTGAACCACGGTGGTTACTGTGATAATCATTCATAGAACCACAGGTGGACACGGATTAACACGGAGAAGACTCAAGACTAAAAATTTGTTGTTAATGTCAGCACATTAAGCGCCTAATTTCTCCTTCCAGATTCCGGACTGTCCGGGTCAGGTCTATTAGTGTAACTCAGCCGTCGAAAGTTCATTTTTTTGCAAAAACCGTTTCACATCTGAAATCAGCAGTTCTCTGCGCTTATAAACTTTGTGAGGCACAGGTATATCACTCAGAAAGCTGCGCCCGTAGGACCTGGTCACAAGGCGTCTGTCGGTAACCACCACCGCGCCACAATCATTGCGGTGACGTATCAGGCGCCCGAACCCCTGGCGAAAGTTTATAACGGCCTCGGGAAGCGTATAATGTCTGAAGGGATCCACATTACGCTCGCGCAGATACCTTATTCTGCCCTGAACCAACGGATCGGCGAATACGTGAAACGGCAATTTTGTGATCACGAGGCAACTGAGACTCTCGCCGAGCACATCAACGCCCTCCCAGAAACTCTGCGTACCAAGCAGCACCGATCCTACATTTTTCTTGAAAAGCTCCGTCAAAACCTTTCTGCTCCCGTCCCTGCCCTGGGCCAGCAACGGGATATCCATCCTTTCCAGCGGACGCTTGAGCCGCTCGTAAACCGTATCCAGAAGTGAGTAAGAAGTAAACAGCACGAGTGAACGGCCGGTGGTGCCGCGCAGCAGGTCGATAAGAAAGGAAGATAACTCCTCGTCGTAGGACATATTGCGTCGCCCTCCAGCGTCGGGCAAAAAGGCGGGGACGCAAAGCCTGGTCTGGCTTCTGAAATCGAAAGGAGAACCAAAAGTCATGCAGAGCAGCTTCTCCTCGGTGAGTTTGGAGGCGCCAAGTCTCTCTTTCATGTATTCGAAATTGTTCTCCACCCTGAGTGTGGCGGATGTCAGAATCATCGTGCGCATTTTATCGAAAAAGTGTGACCGCATGAAATCCCCTACATCGAGCGGTGCCGCTTTCAACCGATAATAATTGCGCCCCGCGCCTCTGCTGCGTTCGAGCCAGTACACATAGTTTTCACCCCCCCTATCCAGTATGAACTCCAGATCGTTCAGAGCTTCATCAATCCGATTTTTCTGGTTCTCCAGGTCCGGCACAAAATCCGCAGCTCCGCCCAGAGAACCTTTGTTCTTTAGCAAACATTCACAGAGGATTTCAATACTCCGGCGCAGTTTCCGGCCAGACCCGGCCACAAGTTCCGCCCCCGCCCCTATACACCCATCCTTATTCACCGCCGGGCGACACTCTTCCAGCACCACTCTATCCTCTCCGGCGTGAAGGCTTTCGAAGGGTTCAGAAAGCATATCGAAAAAATCACGCACCGCCTCTATTAATCCCCCCACAGCATCCACCGCGCCCCGGGCCGACTCCAGCGTGGTATCACGTGAGAGCGACCGGGTCTGAGGTAAATGCCTGCCTATAACGCCCATAAGTGAAGAAATCAGCCCGCTGCCCGAGCCGTCGCGGCGTTCTCGCCAGAGTCGCCGGCATATCCGGTAAAAGACCAGGGTGTCCGAGACAGTTGTAGCAGCGCCGGTAGCGGCGTCCTCAATGTTGTGAGCCTCATCCAGAACGATGCAGCGTGCAGGCGGCAGGTGGGGCCTTTCCAGTACAGCATCCGAGAAGACCAGCGCATGGTTTACTACTATGACATCCGCAGCCCCGGCCAATGCCCGGGCAAGCCTTACAAAGCACTTGCTTGACAGGTCACAACCTTTTCCCCTGCATTCTTCACCGGCGGCGGAGACAAGTGCCTGGAGTGCATAAGCACATTTATGCTGCATGAGGCCGGTGCATTCCGATATGTCCCCGGTTTTGGTCCGACATGCCCAGCTCACAATCGGCATCAGCGCGGCGGCTTCGGCCGGCGTGGAAAGCTCCCTGTTTTTGTGCTGCATCAGATACAGAAACTTCCGCACGCACAGGTAGTTGCCTCGCCCTTTGAGAAGTGCGGCTTTGAATCGGCCACCAACCAGCTTTTCCAAAAAAGGCAGGTCTTTCCCGTAAAGCTGCTCCTGAAGATTCTTGGTATTGGTTGAGATAATCACTTTGTCATCGTTCCGGCGCGCCCAGGCTATTGCCGGCAGCAGGTATGCCAGCGATTTCCCCGTTCCGGTCCCGGCCTCGCACATCAGGTGCATTCCCCGGTTGAATGCCTCGCAGACCTCTTCCGTCATCCTGATCTGCTCATCCCGTGGCTCGAAATCCGCCAGATGACGGCCTATAGCGCCATTTTTCTGAAACATGGCGCTTATTTTCTTCGTATCAAGTCTCTCCGCCCGCGGCTTCGCCGGTTCGCGTTGTCCCGCCCGCCGCAACACCTTGCTCCAATCTTTAATTGCACTATCGAGTTGCGGTTCCCCGCCGACAGAGAGTTCAAAACCGAGCTTCCGGTTGGCCGCCTCCTCAAAGACCTCCGTCGGCAGTGTCCCTGCCATAGATACGAGTTCACTTAAAGCGACTGTTGCGGGGGCGGGAAGCCCGGATATTTCAGCTGCCAGCCCCTCCCATACTTTCCGGGTAAGACGGGCCGGAGCCGCCCCACCGCAAATCTCGGGCGTGCTGATGTCGAGTTGTTTTGCTATTGAGGCAAGAGAATAGTCGGCGCACTGTGGCATGACGATCGCCGCAAGCTCCCTGACATCAATAAGCAGCTCCGGTGGGTGGAGATGCAAAGCATCAATGAATAGCTTAAAGACCTCGGAGTCATGGACGACAACAGGTCCGTCGCCAAGTGCGGCAAGGGCGCGGACGGCGGTTCTTCGCGGTCCGTCTTCACCCGCCACACGGCCATTATCCAGGCCGGTTTCTGTTTTGACGACAGCGGGAATTACTTCCGGATTTGCCGTAAAAACTTCACACCCGACCTCCCGTTCATCTTCAACCCGCACGAACGCGATCTCAAGTATCTCGTCTTCGTCAGGCTGCGGCCCGGTTGTAAGGCAGGACAGAAAACTGATACCTTTTTTATTCATTTACATTCAAAATCATAAGGCATCGTTTGGTATATATTCAGTGAACGGCCTTGCCACCGATCTCGATGGTACCCTCTTCAATTTTTAGCTCATCGCTCCGCTGGATGCTTTCTACCTGACCGTCCCGGATATTAATTACACGATCCGATTGTTTCAGCATTTTGTGGTCGTGAGTGGCCGTAACTACGGTAACACCCTCCTCCACGGAAAGGCGTTTTAATATCCTGATAATCTCCTCGCCGGTGTCCAGATCGAGGTTGCCGGTAGGCTCGTCCGCCAGAATTATGCTTGGTTCGTTAACCAGCGCCCTTGCAATCGCCACTCTTTGCTGCTGCCCGCCGGAAAGTTCGTCCGGCCTGTGGTCCAGTCGGTGTCCGAGACCGACACTTTTCAGCGACCTGGCGGCCGCATCATCCGAATCCTCTGGAGTAGCACCCATTAAGATATGTGAAAGCGATACATTTTTCAAAGCGGTAAGCGACGGTATCAGATTGTATGATTGAAAAATATAACCTATATAATTACACCGCACATATGCCAGCTGCCTGCTGGACAGCTCGGTCAAACGCAGCGGCCCGATTTCTGCGTAGCCTTTAGTAGGGTGGTCGAGAGCTCCGATAACATTAAAAAGGGTTGATTTCCCCGAACCGGACGGCCCCATAATGGAAAGATATTCGCCACGATAAATTGTCAGATCCACATTATCCAGAGCATACACATCTTCACCGCGCAGGCTATATATCTTGGACACACCGTGGACGGATATGAAAACCTCTCCCAACGCAACCTGTCCGACCTGTTTATCTTCCACTTTAACTTTGTCAACTCCCATAACACCAAACCTCGTTGTTACGTTATAAAAGGCTTCAGAACGGCAGTTCGACCACGCTTTGCTTGAGGAAAACGAATCCCAGCGAGAAAGTCCCCATCAGTCCCATTCCGCAGCTGAAACCTGCAAAAAGCACCGGGATTATCTGCCGCCACCGTTTGACGCCGTATCGACGCTGAAAAACGAACCGACCGACCATGGCGCCAAGAAATTGTGGTATAATCATGAAAGGCAGGGTTTGATTAAGTCCGCGAATGATACCATACATCAAAAATATCGGCAGCCCCAGAACGTTCATAATGGAGAAACCGGCCACACCGATTCCCAGTCCCCAACCTATATAAGCGAAGTTCAGAGCTCGCTCAAAATGAGTGTAACCGCCGAGAGTCGAAGAATAGACGATAGCCTGTTGTGCGGCTGTTACCTCCCACCATTCCTGTGCGAAAAGGAATCGCGGTCCGGGAATTTCTCCCATCTGCCAGATCACATTGGCAAAAACGAGCGAGCCGACCAAAATTATCGGCACAAGCAATATTTCGGCTTTCCATATCGAACGGAAACTGGTGCCCGTCAACTCAGCCTGACGATAAAATACCGCCATTTGCCCGTAATTATGCAATGGTATCGGCAAGAACCATACCGCCACCCCGTGGTACCCGGAAAAAATAAAAAGCGCCTCGCGAACAAGAGGTATTGTCAGAGACTGACCGGCTATTCCCTCAAGACGTGCGCTCATGTAGCTCATAAGCGGAGTATATGCCATAGCGTAAAAAAACATTATCCATATCACCGGCCAGTAAATAAAACCGTCGGTTACATAAAGAAGGAACATGGAAACGCCTATATAAGCAGACATTACGACTAAATAGCTTATAATGATGAACCGTTTTTTAATATCACCGCGTCCCTTTGGAATCACAAAATCATTTTTAAAGCCCTTTGCTTCCGGCCCGTCCAGCTGCTGCTGCTCCCGGCGACGTTTGGCACGTCTGTATCTTCTCACCAGGGCCATAGTACCCGCGACAGCAATAGCAAGCGCGACCCCGACCGAGAAACTGAAATAAAAATCGAGGTTTGCCTTGAAAAACGTCGCCTGAAGCCCGTCTCCCGGAACCCAGGATGTCAGGATATCCGCGTGGTAAAGCATTGGATTGGCCACCAGAGTTATCAGCAACCCGGCGAAACCACCGACAACAGCCCAGAAGGGCAGGACCATACCAATAAGAAAATCCCCCAGGTTGAAGGAAAGCCCGATGGCAACTGCAGAAATATACTGACCGGTTAGCGGAGTGAAATCAACAAAAGGGATGGGAAGAAAAGTGATGGGTTCGTCCAGCAAAGCCCCGGTCACGGTCGGCAGCCCCATGAAAATGGCGCCGAAAAGCAGGCCAATCATCGAACCTATGGAAAAAATACGCCAGCGCCATGAACGCTTCTCTCCGTCATCGCCCTCCTGAACTGTTTGCGAAGAAGACGACTCTCCTCCCTGTTCTTCTGAGAGGGCCAGGATACCCTGTGCTCCGATCGGCGCCATTGGGAAAGGAAGACGCTCCACATCACTTGTCAGGCGAAACAGGCCATAGCCGAGCACCATCGAATCAAAACGTCCTATAATCATGGTGAATATAATCATGCCGATGCAGGGCAGCCAGGCACGCATAAAAATGTTCCGCTGCTCCAGTACCTCGATATCCGATGGGACCACCCAGCTTGGGAGCTGGTCACTTATGCCGGCGGCCTGCATCGATTCGGACTGCGCCAAAAACTGAAAGTAGAGCACGCTCATGCCACCTTGAAACCCGCCCTGAGCCATACTTGCGGTGATCATAACCGTGCCGGCCAGGTAAAACAACGTAAAAATCTCTGCTTTGCCCAAACTCTTGTTGGCGCGCCTGGTCACTTCAATGAAAAGAATCAGAGTCACCCACTGAGCGGCGGGCCCTATTCCCTGCCCAACCAGCAGAGTCATGTACACCGCCCCCGGCACCATTAATAATCCCACAAATAACGCGCCGAAAAGAGCGATCCATGTAAAACCGTCCTTGAACTCATCCGGCGGCGTCATCTGCTGACGGAATAGTTCAAGCTCTTTGTCAAAGCCTTCCATTCCGTCCGTATCACCGTTTTCCGGCCCGCGCTTACCGTCTTGATTATCTTTTTTCTTGAAAAATCTAAAAAAATTCACTTTTTTCTCTCGCAAAAAATTGTAATACCTGATTAAACTCCCTTGCCAAACAGCTTCAGCGTCGTGGTGCGATAATTTTCAACCAGATCTTCGGAAAGAGTTCGCCAGACGAGGAACTGAACCCTCAGGGCACGCAGAAAAACCTTGTTGCATCTTATCCAATCCCCTTTTGTCCCGCTCAACCGGGTAATATGTATTACAACTTCATCAACGCCTTCTATCTCGGAGGGCACGGCGGTAAGCACTAAATGCTGGGTCACTCCCAAATCGAAAGGAGAAAGCGCCAGATCGGCTGATAGCTCAAGGTGCCCTTTTTCATCTTTTGAAATTTCAACATCCGAAGCCGCGAATTTCCCGAGTCCTGCGTCATCGTGAGATCGAAAATACTCGGCAAGGAAACTCACCACCCCCGTGATGTCGTAGGCTGATACGGTAAAGGGAAAAGTCATGTCAAGGTTATCGCCTTCGGGCGAAGGCATCTGCCAGCTCCGGACCAGACCCGGGTTAGCGCTTCGTGAGGCACGGATGGCCGGATAAACGGCAGAGATCAAAACTACCGCCATCACCCCGCCGATAGCAAATAGTGAATTTGTAGAAGAGAAATTTATGTTTACGGGTTGAATAATATCATGTCGGGCCAGCAGCGAAGCGACCACGGCGGTAATCTGGGCCAGAATCTGCCCTCCCATTCCACCCACCACGGCATAGACCGCCGCCTCGGCAAAGAAAAGCATCCCGACATGACCG
>PWZK01000130.1 GCA_003567495.1 Candidatus Brocadiaceae bacterium | reverse complement strand
TTTGAAACACTCAAAACCTATACGCGGCAGATCGTCCAGACCGTAACGCCCGTGCTGCCGGTCCTCGTAAAGCTCTCCCAACGTGCAGCCGAACGCCTGCTCCGCCTGCCGGGCGTAGGTCAGCATCCGCTTCTGCTTCGCCGTGGGGCGCTTCGCGCTACGGGCCTTTTCCACGTAATTTAACGTGCTTTTGGTTACCGAAATGCTCGACAGATCGTCGGGGTCAATGCCTTTGTTGAGGAATGTTTGGCGCACCTTTTCCCACAGGCGCTGCTTCTCGGCGTTCATCGCCTGCATGCGACCGGCAAGGAACGCCAGGAAGTCGTGGACGACGTCGCTGTGTTCGAGCGATTCGCCGTCGGCGTCATATCCGCTCGGCGAATCGGGCTCGAGATAATCGGGAATTTCTTCAATATAACCCTTATCCAGCGCTTCGGACATGGGTATGGAGTCGGAAAAGGCGATCAATTCTCCGTTTTCATTACGGGGTAGGTGCGATTCTATGTCTTTGATAACGTCCTCACAATCGCCGACATTATAACACTCTATGAGTTTCTGCACTGTCTGCTCTCTTTGCGCCAGGGGAGTGGTGAAAAATGTTCGACGGATGGGTATGTTTTTTAGATACTGATATATGAACCGTAAATATCCGCCTCGATACACAGCAGATTCACTTCCATACCAGCAGGTGATTAAATTGGAATTTATTATTGCAACCAGGGCTCGATCATCGGTGGGTATCAGATAGCCGGTATTAGCGACATATAATCTCGAATCGTCCCAATACACAGCCGCTCTTTCCGATATATCCGGTAAAATAACCTTCGGCTTTTCAAATTCCTCGTAATAATCTACCGTGTCTTGTATCTCAAACCACTTATAATCACCAGGTTTTCTGCCCGGCCCATCCTGCGCACTTGTTCTTTTAGGCGTAAGTTCTTTTTTACACTGCTTCAAGTGCGCTTTTATGGCGGGGTAACGCTCAATATCAACTCCCCTTCGTGTGAAAATCAGCCACCGATCCGGCCGCCGCACCTCGTAGCGTTTGATGTCCTGTCCGGTAGCCAGCGGCTTTATAATCTCCGCACTTTTCGAATCCTTATCCACCAGCTCACGCCGCTTGTCTCCGTCGATTATAAAAGCATCGTTAAAACCGGTTAAAACCCCGCGGTAAATCCTGTTTCCGACCAGCCTGCCAAGCGGTATGCCGCATGCCTTCATCTTTTGGAGTATACGATAGATTTCAACATCGACCAGCGACCAGTGACTGCCCTCGAAGGCAGTGTCCGGGAGCGGAGCGGCTTCACTGCGAACGAGCAATTCAAGGCTTTCGAATTCGAGATCCGTAACTTCCAGGTAAAGAACCGCGCCCCGTTCCGTATCGCGTCCTGAAACCACCACGACCGGATAGGCTGTTACTTCGTCGAATACCCGCAGGTCGCCGAAGTCGATGATTTGCCGCAGCCCGCAGCTCTCGCCAAGGAATTGTCTCAAAGGCGCACCATAATTTGAACGCATGAATTTGTTCGAGGTGATCATGCCCAGCAGGCCGCCGGATTTCAGCAGCCGATGTCCGCGCTCGTAAAAATAAACGTAGATATCCGCGATACCGTTATAGACGTAATAGGCGGTCTCGTAGTATGGTTTGTCCGCGCCGAGCTGTTCCTGGCGCACGTATGGCGGATTGCCAACCACCGCGTCGAACCCCGCCTTTTCCCCTTTTTCCCGCACGCCGCCGTCGGAGCGCTCGAAAAACACCTCCGGAAACTCGATGTTCCAGTGGAAGAAACGCCGCTCGTCGGCCTCCGTGCGTGCCTGCTCGAGACGCTCTCTGTCCTCTTCGGGGAACTCATCTATGCTGCGGTCGAAATTTTCCAGGTCGATGTCCATGCCGTAGTCGATGAAATGGCTCGCGTCCTCCACGCCGAAATGTTCCGCCGTCAGGCTGTCGAGCATCGCGCGGTACGCCTCGACCCGCCCGTCGGCCTTCCAGTATTCCTCGCGGCTGCGTTCAACGTCCTCGAAACTGGCATCACTCAGCTCCGCCACCGTCAGCATGTGGCCCACGGCACGGGCCAGCGGCTCCATGCGCAGCCGGAACAGTCCGGGGGCACTGTCAACGCGTTTCCGGAGGTCGTCGAGCGAGGCGCCGATCAGGCTGTTGCCGCACTTTATATGGTGATCGAGAAACGACAGAGGTGCGCCGGCGGTGAAAGCGTGGAGCCAGAGGCTGAGTTTCGACAGTTCCACCGCCAGGGGGTTGAGGTCAACGCCGTAGAGGCACCGCTTCATCACCATCCGACGCAGCAGATTGAGGTCGGTAAAGCGTTCACTGTCGGTCTCGATGCCCTGTTTTTGAAGCGATCCCAGCATCCTGCACCGGTCCTCACGCAAGCGGTCGAAAACAGGGGAATCGGGATAATCGTTCAGCATCGTCTCGAGCCTTTGCATCAGGTAATCGAGCGCGCCGACCAGAAAATGCCCGCTTCCAAGCGCCGGATCGAGCACGTTAAGCTCGAGCACACGTGTGATGGGATCATACCCATGTGCCGACTGGACGCCGCCGGTGAGGTTCAGCAGGAAAATTCTTTGTTCGTCTTCGGAGGAGAGTGTTTTCCACAGCTCGCGCGAGTTTTCCGTCTCTTCAGCCGGTCTGTCTTCGAGCAGCGCTTCGAGTATTTCTTCCAGCGACCGGACCGAACCGCTGTTCGGCGTCGCCGCGGCGTTTTTTATCTCCAGTGCCCGGTCATGCTGTTGTTCAATGGCATCTATCTGCGGGCCGATGGTGTTTTTGACGATGTAGTTGACGATATAGTCGGGGGTATAATACGAACCGGTCGCCTTGCGTTCCGCCCTGTCGTTTGTCAGGTAGAGTTCACCTGGCGCAAGGTCAGCATCTTCGGGGTAATCGGCGGGTTTCCAGACCGGTTTACCTTTTTCGGTGGCCTTTGTCAGGTGGGTATCGGAGATATTGAGTTTGAACTCGAGCAGTCCCTCGTACACCGAGCCGAGGTGGCGCACGCCCAGGTCGCGGAAATCGATGAATTCGCTGTTTGCAAAATCCCCGATGGTCTCATCATGGCACGTGAGCAGCATGACGGCGCGGGCCAGATATTTGTCGGATATGGCGTTCTGCTCCAGGAACCCGGCCGCCGGGCCGATGTCCGGATCGCCCAGCCCGTCGGGAGCGAAAAGACCTCCGTTGTACCGGGGGACGTTCAGACCGGGATCGCCGCTGTTGATAATGCGGAAGAGGTTGCGCAGATCGTCCCACCAGTCGGTCGAAGTGGTACCCAGCGGCGTGCCGTCACAGAGTGCACGGTAAATGTTCTGTTTGAGCTGGGTAAGGCTGCGTGCCATATAGCCGGCGCTCTCACCCACAGCGAGCAGGTCGCGCGCCTCGGCGTAGAGCAGGAAGAACAGACGGTAGAGCAGCAGGAGCGTGGCGCTGTAGAGGCGGTCAAGTTCCTCGCGATCTTCCGGTCCGGGGTTCAGGCCTTTCTGCTGCTTGAGATAATCCAGGAAGCCGGTGGCGATGGCGGGCACGACGGAGTCGAATACGCGTTCTTTCAGGCTGTCTTCGACCCGTGCGGCGTATTGCCGGCTGCCTTCGCGGAGATGATCGAGGAAGCATTTGCCTTTGGTGTCCGGTTCGAACGATTCCTTTCGGAAGAAGAGGTAAAAGCGCTTGAAAACATCCGAATCGCCGGACTCCAGGATGGCCTGCAGGTCCGCTTCGTAGTAGAGGGTTTCGAACACATCGCTTTCGATCAGGTAGAGCCGCCAGATACGTCCGTTGGTGAGCATACCCCAGCGGATGCCGGAGTTTCGGAGGTAGTCGATGATCTGCGATTCCGGGAAACGCACGCCGTCATCTTCACCTCGTCGTGAGTCCTGCTCCGCATTTCGGCGGTCGAGCGGGCGTTCCCAGTATTTTGCTTCGGCCAGTGCCGCCGTGCGGTCCAGGTAGTCCCGTCCGCATGGACCTTCGCGCTCGGTAACGGTTGCACGTGCGTTGTGTTTATCTTCTTCGGATAAGAACAGCGCGTAGTCGGGGGAGTAGTTCTTTCCGAAGGCGGAGAAGGAAATTTCGGAGTCGTATTGCCAGCCGAGCGCATCGAGGACGGGGTTGATAAAATCGCTCCGGGTCTGTGCTTCGTTCAGCGTGGGGAGCGAGGGGAGGGTGTTTTTCAGCAGTTCGGCGAGCTGTGCTTGCGCGCTTTCAAAATTTTCCGACCATTGCGGTCGTTCCGGCAACCGGTTGTCGAGATAATACTCGGAGAAGAGGTTTTTATTCCGGATGAATTCAGCGATCATATTCTGGCTCTTTTATTCTCAGGAATCTTGATGCATGTCAACGCGGAGAAGACCGAGGGTATGAAGGATATCTTTCAGCTGTTCAAGGCTTTCTAAAGATCTCCGGAGGTCGTCGACATTGAAGTACCCCACCGATTTTCGGAATGATTCATCGAGTGAAGAGATTTCTTCGCGAAAAGCAAGGAGTTCATCACTGATGGAAACAACAATGACTTTCTGAATTGAAGGGTCTCTGCGCACCCGCTGAAGGTTTAGTATTGCCGAATCCCTGCTGCCCCTGCGGTGCACTTCAAAAGCGTAAGCAATAGTGCCCAGGTTGGCCACTTTACTTCGCCAGATAGCATCGACCCTGCATCCACGTGCTACATTATATTCCTTTTGGACGTCAAAGCCAAGACCATCACCAAGTTCCAGTATTTGCTCGATTGTTTGATCGTGGTCAAAATCTTCCGTTGTGCCTTTTCCAGCAGGTGGGGCAGGTTCCGACGTGGCGTGTGTGGAGATATAGTAGAGAAAAAAATCGAGGTGGAAAAGATCTGTAAATTCCGGGTGCTTATCGGCTATTTCAGTACGGACGTTTTCTACCAGTGAGCAAAATTCTTCATATTGCCTTCCGCTGATTTGTGCTGATTTAGGGAGATGTGTTTCATGAACGCCCAGGATAGAAAGACCTTTCCGGCTTCGACTGTTCCAGATCGGGTATTTTTTATGATTGAAATGCGTAAGTATTTCGGAGATACATGCAGCTCCCATCATAAAAATATTGTTTCGCATATCATCGAAGCGTTCGGCTAAAGGTTCGGCTCCATACAATAGCTTTTTGAATGTGCTGCGAATTGTCGGCAGGCCGGACTTCAGCATCATTTGTTCGTGGAGCCAGTCCTTATTGGTCCATCCGTTGAAGGCCCATAGTATATGTATCAGCTCACGCAGCACGCCTTCATCAAGGCTATCCATCGCATATTTGGTAAAATACTCTTCAAAAAAAGCATCCTTCTGGTTTCTTTCCTGCTGCCATTCTTTACCCTCCATGGCAAGAAAGGTCTGAAAATCGGGCATGTACAATTCGACGGTTTCCTGATTTATCCCGGCTTTTGTATTCTCCATGATCGTTGCCCCGGATTATGATTATCCTGCCTTCTGGCTGAGATTCTGCACTGTTTTTGCCATAAATTCCCTAATAGCACGCTGAGCTTCTGCATCCAATCCCGCAAAGGAAATATCTCCTGGACACCTTGATTTATGGCTGATGGATGTACGCTTCAACCATATTCTACTCAAATAACAGCAAGAATCAAGTTTACTGATTATGTGGACTATTGGATATGGATTCATTTTGTTTGAAAAAAGCAGTGAAAACTGTTTCGATCCCCTACCTCGGAACAAGACAAAAGAATTGAGACATCGAACCTCAATTCATTTAACGCTCCCGCGGCTTTTCCGCAGTTCCCCGGACGCTGGCTGCAAATTCTCAAGGCGGCAAGGAAATGTTTGGCGCAGGGCTGCGGAGATTTCCTTGCAGAGAATTCCCAGCCGGCTTTTTTTTATGGTATTTCCCTCGGTTTCAGTCAAATTGAAAAGGATTTTCGTTAAAGCTTCCAAATCAGTTTTTACTATCTGATTGTCCGGATTGTTTTCTTTCGAGCTGCAATTCCGGAAGAACAATTTTTATTTCTTCCCTTTCCGGTTCCTTTTTCTTCCAGTAAACGATAAAGTTGACTTTGGCCTGTCCGGGCATATACCCGTCTTTACCCAAATCTTGCAGCTTATCTCGAAAACTCTGAGAAGGCTTAAGGATCCGGTTTCCCTGTTCCGTATGAAAAAATCCATCGCGGTAAACTAAGGGTGCTCCGCTTTGCAAGCGTCCAAGTACATGCTGGCGACTGTAAAAATAATCCAGCACGACGTCCTTATGTCCCAGATGCACGGTCAGTTTACCAGGCGGCCCGTATTTCGTCCGGCAAACTGCACGGGACATATTTTCCACCCGAATCCGGTCCAGATACAAGTCGTTCAGGTGGATTGTCAGATTGCTTTTTGCCCGGGTCATCGCCACATAAATCAGGCGTTTTTTTTCCTCCGTGTTCATTCTGCAGCCATCCAGCAGAAGATAAACATTATCATACTCCCTGCCTTTGGCTTTATGAATTGTTGAAGCCAGGATGGTTTCTCGTGATTCCGGGTAAAAATACTCAAGCCCTGACTCGTCCAAAAACACATCGAAATCGGTTTTATATTTTTGTTTCGGTGAAACAACTTCGAAATCACGAATGATATTTTGGCAAGTTTCTAGCATTTCGCTACCGCCAAAATCGGCTTTCAGTTCTCTTTTTGCCGTTTTCCAGGTATCATCACCGATCGTTGGACTGACGGGATCATCCATTGACAGGTGATTCAGAAAGAACCTGATCTCTGAAATATCCCGCAGCCTGAAACCTTCGTTGCTCTGGATTAATTCTGCGGCAGTGCCAATGAGCCCATGGAGGCGTTTCTTGAACTCAGTCGCCGCCGCCCTGGAGAATGTCAGCATCAAGAGCTGCTCATGTTTTACATCTTCCATCAGGATCAGCGAAGCGAGT
>PWZK01000148.1 GCA_003567495.1 Candidatus Brocadiaceae bacterium | reverse complement strand
TCTTTTATCTTCACGCCCTCTTCGCCCAGAGACCAGTTCCAATGAACTATTGTATCAGCGCCGGTTTTGACTCTCAACTCAGACAGCGAAAGCTGATCCCAGCGTTTCAGCACCGTTGGCAGTTCCGTGGTTATGCCTTTGGCTTTAAGCTCGCTGCTCATCCACCACGTTAAATAATAAGCCTCTTCATAGAAATTTGTGGGTGATTGGTGGTTCGGGCAAGTGGCCCAGGGTATGAAACAGCGCGATTTCTAACACTTCCGGGCTTCTGATGCCGTAAGATTTTCTTGCCTGCCAAATTAACTTTGCGATTTAAACCCTCCACAGCACCGCTTGAGAACGCCTTTTTCGCCCTGAACCAGTTCAGGATCAACGGTTCATGTTTGCGCACTGTTTTGACGAACTTTTTGATCTCCGGCAGCCGGCTATGCATGGCACCCTTGCACCATCGGCGAAGGTAACGCCGGGCATAATAGGGGCTGGTATATTCCCAAAACAACTGGAACTTCTCCTTCCAGAGATAAGCCCGAACCGAACGCAACCGTCTGTTCATCACCCCGTGCAAAGCCTCTTCCTGTGATTCTGTCAGGTTCTCGGGACGCTTCAAAAATGCATATTTCAGCCCCTTCAAAAGATCGAGGCCATGCTCGTTGAGTTCCTTTGCTTCCTTACGTCTGATCTTGTCCACTGCGTCACCAAGAAGCTTCATAACATGAAACCGGTCGAGAATATGAACCGCGCCCGGCGCGTATCGTTTTATTGCCTTCAGATATGCTTTCCACATATCCGTACATATGTGTTTGAGGCGCCCACACCAATCAGAGCCCATCTGCTCAAAAAATCCTTCAAGCGTTTCGCTCTTTCTGCCGCGTCCAACATAGAGCAGGCGACGCACCGGGCCGCAAAGCTGATACACGACCGTCAGGTATTTTTGCCCTTTTCCCTGATGGATTTCATCAATGCCTATGGCCTCCACTCCCGACATGTCACGATGCGCTAAGCCCCAGGTAACGACAAACTTCACAGCTTCAAAAACTTGATACCAGTTCACTCCAAAACGATAAGATACTTCCTTCCAAGAAAGCGTTTTCGCCCACCCTGCGAGGTAAAGCTTGAACGAATAGCACAGCGGCGACTTGCCATCCGCCCAGGGCACTCGCTCTACTTTGACGCCGCACCTGCTGCAATCAACGCGGCGCATCGCATACGTGAAATAAACAGCCATGCCCCACAGCGGCACAAACTGGAATCTACGCTCCGCCTGGTGATCGCAGGTTGCTCCATCCCTTCCGCAGCCCGAGCACACCGGCTTGCTGTTCTTGCGGGCAGCTATGCCGAATTCTATCTCCGGCTCCTCGCCGCCGGTTTCAACGATTCTTGCCGTCTTTATCACAAAGCGCTTGTAATTGACCACGCGATTCAGTAGAGTTATTAAGCGCATTCGGTTTTTCCTTTGGTAATAAAATCTTAAGCTGATTGAAAACCAAAAGATAACCGGATGCGCACTATTTTTCAACCTCTTGTACAACTTTCGAGTAGCCTGCTGCACCTCACATGCAGGGGATGAGAAAACAGAACTTGACAGCTCCGGAGCCTGAATCTATAATACCGTCAGCCGGTGAAACGGAAGCGGGCAATGCTGGGAAGCAAACCGCCGGGGATAGCCGGCCGAAGCAAGCAACAGAAGGTTGCACGGGGGCAGATAAATCAATCTGCCATCAGCTTCTCCAAAACACTTCTGTTGACGCTTCCCATGCCTTGGGAAAATCCGCCGTTTCTTGGGAAATAATCTCCCGCATATTCTTGATGTTCACCCACAGATTTTTATGAAGACCCTTTTTTTTGATTCCTAATTCCCCATTCCAGATTCCGGCTTGTCCGGGTTGGGATAGCCTTCTTCCTTTTATGTCATGTTATGGGTATCGATTTTTCGCCTATAGCCTCGTTCATTGAGCCGGTTCTGTAACCTTCCAAATCGAGCGTTACATAAACGTAACCCAGTTTTTTCAGCTTCTTCACTATAATCCCTCCTCCGGAACCCGATAATCCGGACCAGTCTTCTTCCGGCCCCAGCTCGATTCTTGAGACATCTCCGTGACTGCGCACGCGAAATTGCCGGTAACCGGCCTCCTTCATTACAAGTTCTGCCCGCCCCACCCTGTCGAGCTTCTTTTCTGTAATCTTCTCCCCATAAGGAAAACGCGAGGCCAGGCATGCAAAAGATGGCCTGTCGTGCGTCGGAAGCCCGAGGCGGCGGGAGAGGCTGCGCACCTCCCGTTTGGAAAGCTTTGCCTCCTTAAGCGGACTTCTGATACCAAGCTCTTTAAGTGCTCTCAGCCCGGGGCGATAGTCGTTTTCCGCGTCGTCGTGATTGCTTGCATCACAGACAACCGAAATGTTTTGCCTTTTCGCTATCTCCCGAACCTTATTGAAAAGTTCGCGCTTGCAGTAATAGCATCTATCCTTCGAGTTTTCGACAAATTTGGGATCGCTCAACTCATCGGTATCAAACTCCATATGCTCCACTCCGAGTTTCGCCGCCCCTCTGCGAGCCTCCTCAAGTTCATGGGCGGGGAAAGAAGGCGACCTTGCGGTTACGGCCAGCACCTTTGCGGCTCCCAACACATCCGATGCCACATTGAGCAGCAGGCTGCTGTCACAACCACCAGAGAAAGCCACCACGCACCGGCCCCACTCACCAATGATATCTTTCAGCAGTTGATATTTTTCTTCAGTTTCTTTGTTCATTTTTTTGGACCATGAAATCTCCATATATGTATTATATGTCTTACTACAGATTGCTGTCAAATTCGTTTTCCCCCTTCGGAATTGATTATCACCATAATATTCTTTATAATACTTATCTTGTTTATGGGTAACTTGAATTTGAAGACGGACAAACTATGACTGAACATAAAAATAATGCTCCAGTATATATAATAGGCGCCGGGCCGGGCGCTCCGGACCTGATGACCCTGCGCGCCCTGAGGGCCATCAGAAAGTCCGACGTGCTGATATGCGACAGGCTGCTGCCGAGGAGTTTTTTCGAACAGATCGGCGTATCCCCGGACGGTAAAGAATTCCTCTGGCGCGGCGAGGATAAAGAGCTTAAAAACCAGGATAAGATCAACGAGCTAATGCTTGGCAGCGCCCGCCAAGGGCGAACCGTGGCCCGTGTTAAAACCGGCGATCCGCACATTTTCGGCCGGGGGATGGAGGAACTCGAGTTTCTTACCGCCCGCGGCGTAAAATGCGAAGTCATCCCCGGTCTCACGGCTGCAACCGCATTCTCGTCACTGACCGACCTGCCCCTTACTTATCGGGAAGACCGCGACTCCTTCGCTATAGTCACGGCAAGAGGTTCGGGCGGAACGGTTAAGAAAGACTTTCCGAATGCCGACTCGCTCGTTATTTTCATGGGCGTGTCCGTCATCAAAGACGTAGTCGATAAGCTGACCGATAGTGGCTGGCCCCCGGATACGCCGGCGGCAATGCTCGAAAGGCTTTCCATGCCGTGGCAAAAACAGTCCGGCGGCACATTGGAAGATATAGCCCGGCTGTCGAAGCAAGAGGACATAGAAGCGCCCGCCATTCTGGTCATAGGAAAAGCCGCAGGAGAGGACAAAATATTGCCGCGGCGCCCGCGGATTCTCTTTACCGGTCTGAACCCAGGCAACTTCCGGGCCCTCGGGCGTATCCTCCACTGGCCGGCGATCAGAGCTACAAAAAACGAATCGGATTGCCAAAAACTGCCGGCTACAGTCGCCAACCTGGCAGAAGGCATCTTCTCATATACCGTATTTACAAGCAGAACAAGCGTGCGCATGTTCTTTGATGAAATTGCAAATCTCCGGCAGGATTGCCGCATCCTGAGCGGCACCGGCGTTGTCGCGTGCGGAGCCGGCACCGCCGGCACGCTTGCGGACTTTGGTATAAATGCCGACATTATCCCTTCTGGAATGGGGTCGGACGGCATAGTATCGGCCGTGAACGGACGGAAGAGAGGAAACGTGCTCCTGCTCCAGAGTGCAACGGCGACCGAGGCGCTTGCCGGCCGCCTGGCCGCCAAACTTGGCAATATCACCCGCCTGTGCCTGCACAAAGTGGTCCCCCACCCGGAACTCGGCAAACCTCTCCCGCCCCACGATGTGATCTACTTCACATGCCCATCGGGCGCCAGGGCCTTTTGGAAAAAATACGGTAATGATGCTTTTGACAGCGAGGTATGGTCTATAGGCGAGGTGACCCGGAAACAGCTTTCAGAATACGGGGTTATATCGAAGGTAGTAGGCGCTTAATGTGTTGACACTAACAACAAATTGTCGATGCACTCCAAATAGGAAGCCTTTTATGTTTCCTGAAACCAGAATGAGAAGAAACAGACGCAGCGAACCACTGCGCAGGCTCGCTCGGGAAACCAGCCTGAGTGCGGACGATCTGATCCTGCCGATTTTTGTTCTTGAAGGACAAAATAAAAGGTGGGAGATACCATCGATGCCCGGCGTATGCCAGGTATCCGTCGACCGCATAGGAGAAGAACTCGATGGTTTTAAAGGCGCTGCAGTGCTCCTGTTCGGCGTTCCTGATGAGGGACAAAAGGACGCAAAAGCGTCTGCGGCTCTTGACGACAAAGGGCTTGTATGCAGGGCGGTGGAACGTATAAAGCGGGACTCCCCGCAGCTCGTGGTCATCACCGATGTCTGTCTTTGCGCATATACCTATCACGGTCACTGTGGAATCATCAGCGAAGACGGGTCCATCGACAACGACGCAACCCTTCCCCTCCTTGCCCGCATGGCGGTCATACACGGCGAGGCGGGTGCCGACATGGTCGCACCCTCGGCCATGATGGACGGGCAGATCGGGGCCATAAGAGACGGGCTGGACTATAGAGGGCTGACGGAAACGGCCGTGATGTCTTACGCGGCTAAATTTGCTTCAAGCTTTTACGGGCCGTTCCGCGACGCCGCCGGGTCGACCCCGGACTTCGGCGACCGAAAATCCTACCAGCTGCCGCCCGGCAATCGCAGAGAAGCGATAAGGGATGCGCTGCTTGACGAGGACGAAGGAGCCGACTGGCTGATGGTCAAACCCGCTCTGCCCTTCCTCGACGTGCTCTGTGAACTGAAAGAAGAGACCCGGCTGCCGGTGGCCGCTTACCAGGTCAGCGGTGAATATGCCATGCTGAAGCATGCGGCCGAATGCGGCGCTCTGAACGAACGGGATGCCGTCTTGGAATCACTCCTTTCCATCAAGCGCGCCGGCGCCGACGCTATTATCACCTACTACGCAAAACAGGTCTCAAAATGGCTCGAAACTTGAGTAGAAAAGCTTACGAGAAGGCGATCCGTTCCATCCCCGGCGGGGTGAACAGCCCGGCCAGGACCTTTACCTCCGTGGGCGCCGAACCGGTCTTCGCCTCCAGTGCCGGCGGAGCTTACCTTTACGATATCGACGGCAACAAATATGTCGATTTTATCCAGTCGTGGGGGGCCAACATACTCGGGCATGCCCACCCTTCGCTTACCGGGGCCATACGAGCTGCAGCAGAAAAGGGCATAAGCTTCGGCCTCTCAACTCCCCCCGAAACCGAGCTTGCCGAACTTGTAAAGAAAGCCTTCCCTTCGATTGATTCCATGAGAATGGTCAATTCGGGGACCGAAGCTGTGATGAGCGCAGTGAGGCTGGCGCGAGGCTATACGGGCAAAAATAAAATAGTGAAATTCGAAGGCGGATATCACGGACACAGCGATTGTCTGCTTGCAAAAGCAGGCTCCGGATTGGCAACCTTCGGCATTCCGGGCAGTCCGGGCGTGCCCGACGCCATAGCTTCCGAGACGCTGGTTTTGCCTTATAACGACCCTGGGGCGGTGAAGGATACTGTCAAAAAACACGGCGATGACATCGCCTGCATTCTCGCAGAACCGATCCCCGCCAATATGGGAGTCGTGCCGCCCGAAAACGGTTTTTTGGAGGTATTGCGCGAGGCCTGCAACGAAAGCGGATCTGTGCTTATATTCGACGAAGTCATAACCGGCTTCCGCGTAGCGCCGGGCGGCGCACAGCAATTGTTCGGCGTACGGCCCGACCTGACCACATTGGGAAAGATTATCGGCGGCGGTCTTCCGGTGGGAGCGTTCGGAGGCAGAAGAGAAATTATGGACTGTCTGGCTCCGGGCGGTCTGGTATATCAGGCCGGCACGCTCTCGGGCAATCCGGTGGTTGTGAGCGCCGGGATTGCCGTTTTAAAATATCTTTTGGAAAACAGTCCGTATGAGAAGCTCGAGCTTCTGGCGGGCGAGCTGGAAGAAGGTTTGAAAACGGCATTTAAAAAAGCCGGGAAAGAGGCAGTTATTAATCGAGTAGGGTCGATGTTTACGGTATTTTTCTCACATTCCCAGCCTGCAAACTACTCCCACGCCCGATCCGCCGAGGTAGCGGAGTATGGTAAATTTTTCAGTGCCATGCTGGATGCAGGCATTCTCTTCCCCCCCTCTCAGTTCGAAGCCTCCTTTTTATCAACGCAGCACAGCCCCGGTGACATCGAAGCGGTCCTGACCGCCGTGGAGGCCTGGCTGCGGAAATGACACTGGTAAGGCGCTCAACCCGCATTTCACGCGTTTCCAGCCTGCCTGCTGCAGGCAGGCGGTGCAGCTGCGCGAAAGGCAAGCGCCGACGCTTTTTTTGGAAAAAGCTTAGCAAAAAACTCTGTCGTATAAAAAGAAAAGTTTTTGCCAGGCTTTTTTTCCTCCGTTTTCTCTGGAGCACAGCAGTTTCATCGAGGATCGGGCCTTACCGGCAAATATTTTGATATCTCCCCCGCGATACCCTGGACAGGCATCGTTTGCAACCACACCCTTCCCGGCCCCTTTAACGTAGCCAGCGACATGGAACCTCCTTCACCGGCAAGCCTGCTTGGAACGCCCTTGCTGATTTTTTCAATTGACATGTCTGTCGTTTCCT
>PWZK01000086.1 GCA_003567495.1 Candidatus Brocadiaceae bacterium | reverse complement strand
ATGTGGAATGAGGAGTTGGTATTTACGGCATTTTTCCCTCATTCCTCATTTCTCATTCCTCATTCCACATTATTTCACATTCCACATTCCTCATTCCAGATTCCGGCTTGTCCGGGTTAGGTTATGAAGTGCGAATTAAAGTTTCAAACGGAGGTTGTTTTATGGGACAAAGCATCATCTTGAGCATAGGTATAACCGATTACGGCGGCGTTACGCGCGAGCTGACCATTACTGAGGATGGAGAAGCACTTTACCGCACTGGCGGCGGTCGGCATGGAGCATTGGAGAAGGGGCGCAGGGAGATAGATGATTTCCTTTGGCAGGTGGACGGACTCGTGAGTGGGTGGCAAATGAGTTACGGAGAGGGCGCGACAACCGATCCGGGCGGATGGATGGTTTTACTCGAATGCGACCGCACGTTCAGCAGATACCGCGGGTGCGGCGAATACCCGGGAAATTGGGATGAATTTGTTGAGCTTTTTGAGAAATTTTTAAATGTGAAATAGTTTTTTATTTTCGGGTAAAATGTAACGTTCCGCCCGAAAGGGCCTTTTTTGCCAGTGGTGTGTTTTCGACCTCGTCTTCCGTATATACGAAGATGTCGCATTCCATGCCAAGGCCGTCGAAATAACTGCGAAATTCATCTGCACGCTCTAAAAATCTTTTTTTGGTGTCGGATATGACAATCAACACATCCACATCACTGAAAGCTGTTGCTCTGTCTTCCGGAACCGAGCCGAAAATTGCAACTTTCTGCACTTTCGGCTCCGAATCCAGCAAACGCCTGGCTGCCAGGGTTATTTTCTCAATCAGCAGCCTCCTGTTCAGCCAGAAAATCGTTACAGAATTGCAGGATTTTTTTTGAATCACTGATTGCACCCTGAGCATCCTCCTCGGTAATGTATTCCCCTGGAAAACCGGCGGCCCAACCGTTGGGGTACCGGGCCGGTATATAGAACCGGTCCAATTTAGCAGCGCTTTTTATCAGATCGTCCGGCACTTCGATTTTGTCCCTGAGCCCTTTTAAAAGATCGTTAACAGAATGCCCCCAGGCTTCCGCTGAAAGTCTCTGATAAACGGCTTTTGCAGCCTTCTCTGCTGCCTGCTGAGCAATAAAACAAGCCCATTCATAAAACCCATCCCTAAGCTGAGCGCAGGCGCTATCCAGGTCACGTCTGGCCTGTTGATACCAGTCAGCGCTTCTCTCGGCCATAGAATCCCCCGTTTGGCAAGAACCGGAAGTCGAAAACGTTACAATACCGAAATTCAAAAAAAAGCGGCTGACGTCAACCGCTGCGTTTTACCTGCGTGTTTTTAAAAGGGCGATCAGGCTGCATAGAGGTGTTGCAGCAGCCAGTAATGCTAAAACAGGCACGATTAACTTCTGGGAGGGTATTATGGCGTCCAGCATGTCCGTAACTCCTTCGCCTGCCAGGAAAATAACAAAAGTCGCACCATAGGCAAAAAGCACAACACAGTTCAAAAATATCGCGATCGGTCTTATAAGTTTGCCCGTGCCTAAATTCATATGTATTTTTTCCTCACATCGTGCGGCACTGAGTGCCTATACGTTTTCAGATGCTTTGCTCTGAAAACGGGGCGGCTGTCGGCGCGGTACGGATATTCATTCTATTTTGTAATTCTGTCGATGTTGCGCCTTTAAGTGCCAGACCCATTCCGGGTCCTGCAATCGCCCGTCCCCGGGGAATTCTATTTTCCTGCCCGTTCTCGGAGATACTCTGGTGCGCCCGGTTTCCTGGTGTTCCTTGACGCTCATTAAAAGGGCGTAATACCTGTAAGCTTTATTATCGCTTACTAAAGCGGGCACCTCTTCAAGCCAGTAGCGCTTCTGGTCAGCAGAAAGTCTGAGAAGGCGTAAAATCTGATCGTGGGGGGCTTCAGCAAGCGCGCGTGCCGCGTTTGCTGAAGCCTTGCCCGGCTCTTCTTCAAACAACAGGGAAGCCGCTTCTCCATAGGGCTGCAGGTCCGAAGGTAAAATTCTGCGCATTTCATGCAAAATCGCCGGCAGGGCAATTGCCGGGTTATCCGAATAAGTCGCTCCCATAACGAGCATGTCTTCTTCGGTTTTGGAAAGGATAATCGGTGGCTTTGCCCTCTCTCGCTCCCATTGCCGGTATTTATTGAGCGTAATCTGTTTGTCCGACCGTGCAATGGCATAATCCGGGTTCAGCTCCAGTGCACGCCTGTGCGCAGCCAAAGCCTCTTCGAACCTGCCCGTCTCTCTCAAAGCCACGCCTTGTTTACTCCAGGCCCGGAAGTGGTCGGGGACCTCTTTTGTTACCTGAGCAAATAAATCGACTGCATCCTCATACCGGCCGTCCTCAAGTAAATGGGCCGCTTCGTTGTATGTTTCTTTTCTCTGGAGATAATCAGCCACCCGTCTTTGCCGCACATCCAGCCTTGCCTCAAAAGTTTCCTCCCATTCCCTGCGCTGTGCGGCGGCTTTTTCGTGCCGCTCCCGGCGGCCGGCTTCGGCCTGAATGATTCGAAGCGCGGCTTGCTTGCGTTGTTTTGTGACGGCTATTTCGGGATCTATCTCTAAAGCGCGCGAAAAGGCCTCCACGGCCTCTTCCCATCGGCCAAAAATCATTTCCAAGCCACCAATGTGTCGCCAGGCCTCCGCTCTGTCCCGATCTATAGAGACCGCGCGTTCAAAAGCCTCCGCCGCCTCCCGGTGTCGCCCCAGGCGTTTTAACTCAACACCTCTGTTAATAAGGGATTCAACATCAACATCAACATCGGCATCGACCGCACCGTAAACGGGCGCCATTGTCGAAGCTGACATCAAACATAAAACCGAAAAAAACAATATGCCCGCCAATGCATAATTTTTTTTACCTGTATTTCCCAAAACATGTCACCTTTTTGAAAGGTTTCCTTTTACCCTGGCTTTTTTACCTTTCAGCCCGCGCAGGTAGTTAAGCCTGGCGCGTCTGACCTTTCCCCGGCGCAGAACTCTGATGTGTTCTATCGTGGGGCAATGCAGCGGAAATATGCGTTCCACACCCTCACCCTGCACTATACGCCTGACCGTAAATGTTTCGGACGTGCCAGCTCCTTTGCGGCCGATACAAATCCCCGTGAATTTCTGCACTCTCGACACTTCTCCCTCTTTTATTCTCAACCCTACTTCCAGAGAATCGCCGGGGCTGAAATCCGGGCGTTCGTCTGCAGTATATTCGTCTTCAACGGACCGAAGCAGGTCCTGTCCTTTAAGTTCCGATGTTTTTTCATTATTCTCAGTCATTATATCACTCCGAATCTTGAGTATTACCGCTGTCAAGCAGATCAGGCCTTCTTGCGCAAGTGCGTTTTTCAGCCTCTTTTCTGCGCCAATAATTGATTTCTTTATGGTTGCCGCTCAAAAGAACTTCCGGGACGCCCGATCCCCGGTAAACCGCCGGCCTTGTATATTGAGGATATTCCAGCATCCCGTCGGAGAAGCTATCGTTGCCCGCAGAGTCCTTGTGTCCCAGCACGCCCGGTATCAGTCTCACTACCGCATCCACGACCACCATGGCCGCCGATTCGCCGCCGCTGAGCACATAATCGCCGACGGATATCTCTTCTATCGGCAACATCTCCTTTATTCTCTCGTCAAAACCCTCGTAATGCCCGCAGAGTAGCAGCAGTCTTTCTTCGCGTGCAAGATCCGCCGCCATATCCTGCCTGAAAGTTTTACCCTGAGGCGTGAGCATTATGGCTCTGGCAGGGCGCTTATCCATTGCCGCAGCCGCTTCGAAAGCTCTGACAACCGGCTCACACCTGAGCACCATGCCCGGCCCGCCCCCGTAAGGCCGGTCGTCTACTTTTTTATGCTTGTCCTCGCTATAGTCCCTGATATCGTGCAGGCAGTATCGGACAAGTCCTTTTTCCAGCGCGATGCCCGGCATGCTGGATTTCAGGAAAGCATCAAAGATTTCCGGAAACAGGCTGAGAATATCGAATCGCATGCGCGATATTATACGCGGTTTTTCTCTCAGGCGTCAACTTTAAGTTCTAGAAGCCTGGCGATGGTTTCGGAGGGCCGCGCACCTTTGCCGATCCAGTATTCAACCCTTTCCATATCGACTTTCAGTTTTTCGCCCGGGTCTTTGGCATGTTGATTGTACGAACCCAGGTATTCAATAGCTTTTCCGTCGCGCCTGGTGCGCTTGTCAAACACGCCGACCCGCCACTTCGGGTCGTTCCGTTTTCCGGTCTTTGCCAGTCTTATTCTTACCATGATATGTTTCCCTTAAAAATGTTACGGTCAGTTCTTTTTGCCCTTTTTCTTCGACTTTTTCCTCAACCCCTTCGGCATGGGGCCGCCTGGTGCGGTGAATTGGTCGGGCAGAGCGTTTGCCATATCTTCCATTCCGCCGCGTGTAAGCTTCTTCATAACTTTTTTCATCTGTCTGAACTGTTTGAGCAGCATGTTTACTTCCGCACCGCGGTGTCCGCACCCTTTTGCAATCCGGTTTCGCCGGCCTGCGTTAATAACCTGTGGTCTTGCTCGTTCTTCCGGCGTCATCGAGTTGATTATAGCTTCTATTCGATCAAGGTCGGATTCATCAAAATCGACCCCGTCCATTTTATTGCCTACAAACGGTATATAGCTCATTAGTTCCTTCATCGGGCCCATATTTCTGATCATTTTCAACTGTTTGCGAAAATCTTCCAGATCGAACCGGGCCTTGCGCATCTTCTCTTCCATCGCCTCGACGTCTTCGCGCTCAATGGCCTGCTCTGCTTTTTCCACCAGTGTAACGACATCGCCCATACCGAGGATACGGTCGGCCATCCGATCGGGGTAAAACGGTTCAAACTTGTCCATTTTTTCGCCTACGCCGACGAATTTAACCGGTTTTCCCGTCACGGCTTTGATCGAAAGTGCGGCGCCGCCGCGAGCATCACCGTCCAGATTGGTCAGCACGACGGCATCGTATTCAATCCTGCGATTAAATTCCTTCGCGCTGTTTACGGCGTCCTGACCGGTGCGGGCATCCGCAACGAGATATATCTGGTCGGGTTTTATCCTTTTTTTCAGCTCCGCCAGCTCATCCATCATTTGATCGTCAATATGGAGCCTGCCGCCGGTATCGATTATAAGCGGGCTGCGATTCTGTCTGGCGGCCTGCATCCGCGCTTTCAGGCAGACGGTGAGCGCATCGCTGCCGCGCTCGCTTATCACGGGCAGCTCGAGCTGTCGGCCAAGCGTTTCAAGCTGGTCGATAGCTGCAGGCCTGCGCACATCGGCGGCACAGAGAATCGGTTCCGCTTCGTAGTTCTCCGCAATGTGCTTGGCAAGCTTGCCGCAGGTGGTGGTCTTACCGCTGCCCTGAAGCCCGGCTAGCATGATAACAACCGGCCCTTCGCCACCGAGCGGAACTGTCGTATCGACTGGCCCCATAAGGGACTTCAGCTCGTCGTGAACTATTTTTGTGATCTGTTCTGCCGGATTAACGCCCCGTATAACTTCATCTCCGACCGCTTTCTCGGATACGGACCTGGTAAAGTCCTTAACCACCTTGAAATTTACGTCGGCCTCCAGTAGCGCGAGACGCACCTCCCGCAGCCCGTCCTGTATGTTTTTTTCGGTAAGACGGGGTTTTCCCCTTATTTTGCCAAAAAAACCCTCAAGCGTATTTGTAAGCGTTTCAAACACTATGGACACCCGTTTGTTTGCCTGTTACAATAAAAATTGCTACACTCTATTAAATCTTTTTCTATCTCCGTCTTGAAGAAGAATCAGGTTATTATATGCGGATACGTGTTTTTTTTCAAACGAAAGGGCGGTTTTCTTAATATCCGGGTTTTCTGCCGCATTTTTTAATGTGGTGGCATTTCCCGAAAAAACAAACCATGCAAAAAATACTGGTAACAGGAGCGGCGGGTTTTATTGGCAGCAAGGTGTGCGAAAAATTGCTCGCCGGCGGCTACGCCGTGGCGGGCGTTGACAACATGAACGATTATTACGATCCAGCCCTTAAGCGCAGGCGGCTTGCCGGTCTGGAGGAACACCCCCGGTTCGGGTTTTACGAGGCGGACATAGAAGACTTTGATGCGATGCGGGTGGTGTTTGATTCCGAATCGCCCCGCGCGGTCATAAACGAGGCGGCGCGCGCGGGCGTCCGCTACAGCATGGAAAATCCGTTTATTTACCTGAGCACCAACTCGAAAGGAAACCTCAATCTACTTGAGCTGTGCCGCCGCTGCGGCGTTAAGAAATACGTTCTTGCATCTACTTCCTCACTTTACGCGGGCCAGAAGATGCCTTTCAAGGAAACGTTGCCGGTAAACTCTCCGATCTCTCCCTATGCCGCTTCAAAGAAGGCAGGCGAAGCGATGTGTTATACCTACCACTACCTATACGGCCTGGACGTTTCCATAGTGCGCTATTTTACGGTTTACGGCCCGGCCGGCAGGCCGGACATGAGCGTGTTTCGTTTCATTAAATGGATAAAGGAGGGAACCCCGCTGGAAATATTCGGCGATGGCACCCAGAGGCGCGATTTTACATATGTCGACGACATAGCGGCCGGCACCGTCAGGGCGTTGAGACCCTCAGGATACGAAGTGATTAACCTCGGCAACAACACACCGCACGAGCTGAACGAGTTGATCGAACTTATAGAGAAAGTCACGGGCAAAAAAGCGTCACGCCGCCACAGAGAATTCAGCAAGGCCGATATGGATGCCACGTGGGCGAATATCGATAAAGCGCGTGAATTACTGGACTGGCGCCCCGAGGTGGGGCTGGCCGAAGGAGTCCGGCGCACCGTAGAATGGACGGAACAGAACTGGAACTGGGTAAAAGATATCGAGGCCTGACCCGCTTTTTTTGAAAAGAAACGGGGTGCACAAAGAGCATGTCCATTCGTAGTTGAAGGTTGAAAAAGAGGGAAAGGGGACAACTCAACCACATTTCCCTGAACAGGGATATTTAATCGTAAGAACGTTATGTGTGGGAT
>PWZK01000053.1 GCA_003567495.1 Candidatus Brocadiaceae bacterium | reverse complement strand
GCGATGCCCGCACTGAGCTTCCTCAAAAAACCGGTATCCGCCGTTATGATGCCCCAGGGAGCCGACTCGCCGATCACCGGCCTTATTGGCAACAGCTTTCCGTTTTCAATAATAGACCCCCGCAAAGGCATGGAGGGCGTGGTAGAGATGATGCAGGCGCTCGGGCGCGGAGAACTGCTGACGATTATGGGCGACCGTGCCTTCGGCGGCGGGCAGAGCACTGTAAAAACCACATTTTTGGGCGAAGAGATCTCGCTTCCCGCTTCACCCTACCGGATTGCCGCTGCGGCCGGGGCGCCGGTGCTGATTTTGCAAGCCGCCCGCAGGGGTCACGACAGCTACGAGGTCGAGCTTGCGCGAATTATCAGAGTTAAGGGCAAAAACCCGCAAGAGGGGAGCGGTCCGGAAGTCTTCGCACGCAGGTTCGCCGAGACCATGGAAAAATTTGTGGCCAGGCACCCGTGGCAGTTCTTTAACTTCTTCGACATGTGGGAGAAAAGCTCAAGACTGGGTTGAATGTTAAAAGAGTTTTCAATGCATCTTATAAAACAATACCTGGATACCATACGGGAGAAGAAATAGACAATTTGACTTAACGCAGGCATTCCTGCCTGTGGCTTCCGTGTTTTAGCCCGCACATTTCATAAACCAACGGCAAAATTTAATATAATTGAAGGGTATGAAACCTAAAATATGAACCCCACTGAAAATCACACAATCAATCTCACCGCCCATGATGCCGATGCAGCCATGACAGCCGAACAAAGGTTTTTTGTGATTGGCGATCCGCATATCGGGACCAATAACATCCCCCTGTGGCGCCTGGCCATTGAAGACATCAACAATCAAAATCCGGAAGCCGTTTTCGTCCTGGGCGACCTGACGGGCGGCGAGCCCGGAGCCGGAACGACCGAAGGGCTGCGGCAGGCCGTAGATATCCTTAATAGTCTCAGAGCACCCTGGTTTTCCATCATCGGCAACCACGACCTGCAAGCACCGGAATTTAATACAGACAGCCAGGCAGTCGCTGCGATGCTGCGGCAGTTGGGGCGCACGGATCCCTGGTTCAGGAGTGATTTCGAACCTTTTTCAGTAATAGGACTGAGCAATACAAGCTGGCGGCGAAACGAGCTTCAGCCTAACGAAATAGTTTTGGAACCTGAGCAAATCGAGTGGTTCCGGCGTGAAATCGAACTTTTGAGCGACCGTCCGGTCGTTGTGCTGAGCCATGCGCCTCCGCTGGGCAGCGACCTGCTGATAATGCCGGAGCTGCACGCCCGGGTCGGCAACGCCTACCTCAACCAGAACCATAACCCGGCACAGATCATGCAGTTGATATGGGAAAACCCCAATATCGTGCTCTGGTTTTCCGGCCACAATCACCTGGGCCAGCATTACCGTTCCGCCATCAGTCAAAGGTTGGCGGCACTGTTCGTTCACACCGGCACGGCCGTGTCATCCCGCGACGGATACCGCTACAGCCGGGTAATCGAGATTAACAAAAAATCTTTTCGCCTGCGCAGCTTTGATCACGGCATGCGAAAATATGACCATAATCTTGACTACCGCTCGGGCCGTTCTTTGCAGACTATGACAGAAGAACGCAAACGAGTGGCCGGACGCAGGTTTGTTCCGTTCGATCCGGATACTATGCGCCAGGGGGAAAGAATCGGCGCTCCAGACCCGGGGGCAACCCGGTTTTGTTTCCTTGCCGATGCTCACGTCAAGGAGACTATTTTCCCCGCCCAGCAACGCGTAATCGAATGGTGCAAACGGCAGATCATTCGCCACGACGCCGATCGTCTGGTTCTCGGGGGCGATATTACACACCATCCGGTCCGCGCACAGGCGGCTGCGTTTTTGCGCCGTCTGGGTATCGGGAATATCCCCATTGAATATTTGCCTGGAAATAATGAAGGAACCGACTTTGACCTGGACGATCCGGGCACCAGGAATGTCACGGTTGCGCGAAACTGCCGGCCGCTGGGCAAGCAAGTTTTTCTGATGGAAACCGCAAACCGCAAAACGGCGGCGGATGCCGCAAGGGAATTTTTCGCAATGGATACCGGCGATAAGCCCTGTTTGATATTCGCCCACTTCCCGCCGGAGCAAATGTCCGAAGACGCCACTGAGCGCCTCTCCGCCCGTGCTGCGCCGGCATACTGGATTTGCGGACATGTCCACACCGGACGCAGTTATAAAAAAGGCAGCCTGACAGTCCACTCCTGCGGCGGGCTTGACCCGGTCAAAGTGCGCAGGCACCTGCCGGAACTGTTGCTGGTGGACTGGCAGGGCTATGAGCCGCATATACAGCGACTTCGAATACCCGACGTGATACTGCTGCCGCCTTCGCCACGACAACTGAAGTTCGGTCTTGCCTGCCGCCACCCGGCCGGCGAACTGATCCAAACCGCTATCGAGCATCGAATCGATGCCCTGCAATTCAACCATCGCCACACCCGGGGCCGGCCCTCGAAGGATGAATTGCACCTGGCGCAACGTTATCGCCGGGATCTGCCGGAATCATTTTTATCGATTCACCTGCCGAATGTAACGAACGCGGACGGCAGACTCGATCGGGCACAATTGGAGCCCTGTCTCGAATGGGCGGAGTGCCTCGGTATCGAAAACCTCACCGCTCACCTGCCGCAGGTTCCTGCCCACTATCTTTTTGGACCACAAAACGACTTAGCGCAAACCGGCTGGGCAAAGCGGTGTCTCAAGTCATACGCCGAACTGGCCGCTCGCGCAATAGACATCGGCGCCGGCCTGAGCTTAGAAAATATTTATAACAAAACCAGGAATGTTGAAGCAGAGCAGGAAATTCTATCAAGCCGGCCCTGGCACCTGACCGGGTTCATCGACCGGCTCCGGCTGTCACTGCGGCAGGACGGATATCCGCCTGAAGCGGTTGCCGAAATCGGCGCACTGCTTGACTTCGGCCATGCGTTCCGCGATGCCAGGGTTGCAAAAATTCTCGGCCTGGCAGACTGGATCGATCGGGCGAGGGACTATATTAATCTTGCGCACATACATCAAGTCGTGCGGACCGAAGAAGGCCCTCGCAACCACCGGCAGATAAAAACCCCCTGCGGGCCTATGATCAACTACCGGGGCGTTTTTGATATCTTCGATGAAAGCATGCCGCGGCTCTGCCCGCTGCTGATCGAAGTTCGTGACCTGCGGGAGGCTCTGTCGACTTTGCACACTCTGCGTAAACTTAACATAACCAGACTTTTATCTAAAAAGGGAGAAAGAAATGATAAAGACTGAAAAGTTTCCAGCATATGAAGAATTTGATCCGCTTGTGCCGGTTTGGTGTGTTACGCCGCGACGCCCCGGCTGCATACATCGTTTTTTTGATACCTCGCCCATCAGTCCTTCAGGGCGTTACCTGGCTGTCTTTCAGCTGCCATTTGAAGACCGGCAGCCGGAACCCGGTGAAAAGGGCAACGTATGTATTGTTGACCTGAAGACCGGAGAAGACTGGGTGGCAGCCGAGACCTGCGGCTGGGAGCCTCAGATGGGTGCTAACATTAACTGGGGAGCATCCGACCGTCAGCTGTTTTTTAATGATGTCGATACCACAAGCTGGAAACCTTTTGCATGGCGGCTCGACCCCATTGCCGGCAAGCGCCGGCGTCTGGAAGGCACCGTATATCATGCTTCTCCCGACGGCAGGCTGCTCATTTCAGCTAACATGAGCACCATGCGAAAGACACAACCCGGCTATGGCGTTGTCATACCGGAAGAAAACGTCCGGCAAAATATCGGCCTGGCGGAAGATGACGGTTTTTTTGTAACCGATACTAAAACCGGTCGCTCTCGCCTGCTGGTCTCCATCAAAGACATGGTCATGCGGTCCCGTCCGCCCGTTAACATAGATGATCCGGAGAGCTGGGAAGTGTACGGTTTCCACAGCAAATTCAATCCGCAGGGAGACTGGCTTATGTTGAGTCTGCGCTGGTTTAAGGCGCAGGATAATCCCGTCTGGAATGCTTTTGCCACGAAAGACGTGAATGTGCGCTTTGCCTGGGTTACGATTCCTATAGAAGGAAATGCCATGCACTGCGCCGTGGGCCCGGAACAATGGGAGAAAGGCGGTCACCACGCCACATGGTTTCCCGACGGGGAAAAGATATCCATGAACCTCAAGATAGACCGGGGCCAAATGCGTTTCGTAGAGGTTAAAAGAAACGGAGCCGGCCTTGCTAAAATGCATGCCGGCCTTACGGGATCGGGGCACCCTACCGTGCACCGTGATGGGCGCTATCTTCTTTCGGACACTTATGTTAAAGAAGCTGTCGCTTTTGGCGACGGCACTGTACCCCTCCGCTGGATCGACTTGCTTACAGGCAGGGAACAAACCATAATTCGCATCAATACAAAAACATCTGGTGAGCTTCAGGACAGGACGCTTAGAGTAGACCCGCACCCGGCCTGGGACAGGACTTGGCGCTGGGTTACATTCAATGCATTCACAGGCGGAACAAGGCGGGTGTTTATCGCCGATATGAAAAATCTGACAGGAGGCAGGTAATTATTATGCACGACTCACACGTCAGGCCAAAGATTGAGACTATTCGCTGGGTAGGTGATGAAAACGGTTATGCGGAGCTGATCGACCAGACACTGCTGCCGTCGTGTTTTAAGTATTTAAGGTGCGACGATATAGAACAGATGTGGAAGGCGATCAGGGTGCTGAGCGTGCGGGGGGCGCCGGCGCTGGGCGTCGCCGCGGCTATGGGGCTGGTGCTGGGGCTGAAGGAGAGCAGCGCAAAAAACGGTGAAGCGCTGCTCGGAGACCTCACGGAATACAAAAAATACCTTGAATCCAGCCGTCCTACCGCTGTCAACCTGTTCTGGGCGCTGGATCGCATGGAGCGGATTGCGGAAGAAAACCGCCACATGACTGCGCTGCGGCTCAGACGCCGGATGCTGGAAGAAGCGATAGCGATAAGGGATGAAGACATGCGCACCTGTCGTGCTTTAGGGAAAAAAGGCGAAAGCCTCCTCAAAGACGGCGACAGCGTGCTGACACACTGCAATGCCGGGGCGCTTGCCACGGCGGGCTACGGCACAGCGCTGGCACTTATTTACGCCGCTACGGAAGCCGGCAAGCGGGTGTCAGTCATTGCGGACGAAAGCCGGCCGCTGCTTCAGGGCGCAAGGCTGACTGCATGGGAGCTTAAGGAAGCGTCCGTGCCGGTTACCTTGATATGCGACAGCATGGCGGCACAGGTTATGAAAGAGGGCAGGGTGGATGCGGTAATAGTGGGCGCCGACCGCATAGCGGCATGCGGGGATACGGCAAATAAAATAGGCACATACGGCCTTAGCGTGCTTGCAAAAGAACACGGCGTGCCCTTCTACGTAGCTGCGCCCGTATCGACCATCGACATGGCACTGGCCGATGGGGCCGACATACCGATTGAACAGCGGGATGGGGAAGAGATAACACGCTGGTCCGATCGAAAAATCGCTCCCGACGGAATAGAAGTTTACAACCCGGCTTTCGACGTTACTCCGGCCGGCAATATAACGGCGATCGTCACCGAACGCGGCATTATCAGGGCGCCGGACCGGGAGAAAATTGCGGCGACCATCGAGTAGGCGCTTAATATGCTGACACTAACAACAAATTGTTAATGTGCATAACATGTTGTTGTTTAAGCGGCTATGTGCAAGATTTTGTATAATTTTTTCATATTTCTCAGGCCCGGAGGGTCGCATCAGTCGTAGCTCCGGGCGGAGGCGCCGGATTGTTTCGGCGCCGTAGTAAGCGCTGAAAGCTGTTGTGTTTTCAAACATGAGCAGGAAAAAACGCCGGCTATTTAACATACTGATTGTACAGCCTTTATATTAATAACTGTCGTTGATTTATAAAATATTCGGGCTAGCCTTACGGGTTGTGAGCAATGCAGGCTAACGTATGACACTTACGGTCTCAGCAATCCCTTGCGTTCCGCCTGAATATAGTTCATGCAGAATTCGTCACGTCCGGAAAGCGCTTCCGCCGCAAACACGGTTGCCATCATATCCGGCTCGGTCGGGTCCATGATTGCCGAATCCATACCCGCCCCGATCAGATAGGTGAGAAACACGCGGTTAAGTATGCTCCGGCGGGGGAGTCCGAAACCTATGTTCGAAAGACCGGCCGTGGTATGAACGCCGGGGAATGCGCCCATTATTTTATCCACCGCTTCTATCACGTTTTCTACGTCCTGAGGGGTCGTGCTCAGTGGCTGAATGCAGGGGTCCAGGTACAGCTTTTCGGTCGGAACGCCGGCTTTATTAGCGCCTTCCACAATTTTTTCCGCCACCTCCAGCCTGTCTTCTACACTCTGCGGCAGGCCTCTTTCGTCCATAAGCAAGCCCGCAAGCAGAGCCCCTCTGTCGGCGGCGATCGGGAGGATGGCATCCAGTTTATCTTTTTCGCCGTTCACGCTGTTAAGCATCACGACCTCGCCTTCCACGACCTTCAGAGCTTCTTCGAACCCCCTTGCACCGGCACAATCCAGGCAAAGCGGCAGATGAGTGTTTTCCTGAACTATGCCCACCGCCCAGCGCAGGCTCTCTATCTCCGATGAGGGGTCGCTTCCGGCGTTTACATCTATGAAACTTGCGCCGGCTTCGGTCTGTTTTCTGGTTTCTGAAGCTATGAACTCCCCGTCGCGTTCTTTCAGCGCCTTTGCAATGCTCTTGCGCGTAGCGTTTATCCTTTCGGCGATAACTATCACTATTTCTTTACTCCCTGGTTAGAGTGTTTTTATAAAAAATTTCAGGTATATTCAGTGAACTACGTCTAACCCGCATATTTCATAAACCAACGGCAGGATTAAATATAAACGACTGTTATGTTTAATCTTACAAGCAGATTTTACAGCTTTTGAAAATCACACTCTGTGTTTTTGCCTCAAAAACGACGGTTTACCTGCCTGCAGCAGGCAGGCCCTGCGGGCGCGTCTCCAGCGGCACATCTGCTTCAGAAATCTGCACCACTGG
>PWZK01000334.1 GCA_003567495.1 Candidatus Brocadiaceae bacterium | reverse complement strand
GTGTTTCAGAAAAACCTTCTGGAGATAAGAGATAATATAGTGCGCGGCTCTACCCTCTCCGAAGAGATGCTTGGACGCCAATATTTTCCACAAATGCTGAACAGAATGACTGCGGCCGGCGAGGCTACCGGGAACCTGGGCGATATGCTCGAACGCGTGGCACAGCACTATACAAGGGAGGCTGCCGTAAGTATAGACTCACTCATGGCGCTGCTGGAACCCGTGTTGCTCTCGCTGCTGGGCGTGGTGGTTGCCATTGTAATACTGGCGGTATACCTGCCCATATTCCAGCTTGCTACGGCGATCGGGTAGGTTGCAGGGCACTGTGGACGGAATGAAGGAGGTGGACTGTATGGACGCTTCGGACTTTGAGCGCCCTGCAGCGGGAGTGGTATTTATGGGTCTGGCTCAAGTTCTCAGTGAACCTCGTCTATTCGCGCATATACTCGCAGGGGCGAAACATTTTTCGCACTTTTCAGGCATTCAGGGGACGTTTTAACGTTTGGGCGAAAGATTTTTCGCCCCTACAGATCCAGATCGGTTTGAAACGCCCGCATGCAATACGCGCAGGCTTAGTTCCTCTTGACATTACCACTTTGCGTGTGCTATACTTATGCGTAGGTTCACTGAATATATACGTGAAAGTTACGGAACAACTCCCGAAACGAGGCCCTGGAAATGCTTGGTATAGACATCGGACGCAGTTCGGTAAAAATCGTTGAGCTTCAGGGCGGCAGGATTCTGAATCTGAAAAAAAGGCCCTATCCGGGGCCGGCCGACCCGGCGGAACACGACGACGATATCCGCGACGTTCTGACCCGCGCCGTGGCATCCATGGGTGCGGGGGGGAAAGCCGCCTGGGCAAGTGTCGGCGGGACATCGGTAATTACACACCTGAAGGATTTTCCGGAAATGGAAGAGTCAGAGCTGGATGGCGCGGTGCGACTCGAAGCCGAAGAGCTTTTTTTTCACGACTGGGAAACAATGGACTTCGATTACCGTGTCGTGGAAACGCTCGAAGACGGCGGCTGTAAGGTAATGTTTATCGCCGCACCGAAAGGGCTCTGCAACAAACGTGTCGCACGCTTGAAAGAAGCGGAACTTTACACGGCCGGAATAAGCGTCAATTCGCTTGCCCTCGCCACCGCATTTCAGGCCGCCGCAGAACGTGGCAAACAGGAGCAGGAAGGCGACAGGCGTGTTATCCTGGTCAATATCGGCGCCGCTACAACCAGCATTGTCATGCTTGAGGACGGCCGGATTGCCGTGCTGCGTGACGTTCCTTTCGGGGGCAACGATATAAATAAAAGCCTCATGAAGGAATTCCATACGGGGTTTGACGAAGCGGAAAATATAAAAACCCATACCGCAGAACCGGAAACCAGGGTTACCGATAGCGTGGAGAGGGCGTTGAGACCTCTCCTGCAGCAAATATCGATGACTATCGGGCTCAAACACCGGACGCGAGATCAGGGCGATAACAGCATTTTCCTGGCCGGCGGCGGCTGCCGCGCGCCCGGGCTCAGCGAGATGTTCGAATCCAGATTCGGCCTGTCGGTTAAAATCTTTAACCCACTGGCCGGACTTGAGATAGAATGTGAGCAACCCGGTGATGAAGTGGAAATGTCGGAATATGCCGTAGCACTGGGTTGCGCGTTGACCGGAGATCGCAAAGAAGAGGGTGAATTCAACCTCATCCGCGATCGCGTCGAAAAACCGCCGACAACCGCCGAGAAGTTCTCTCTTCCGCTGTTGCTGGGACTTTTCTTTACATACGCGCTGACCATCGGGCTGGCGGCGATTTTTTTAAGCACGATGGACAAAGAAGCTGAAATGCTGGAAAGCCGGATCGAACGCGTTAAAAATCAAAGCATCCCCGAACCGGCCGAGCACCGCCTTGACAGAGAAGTCGTCGAGAACATAAAAACACTGGAGAGCATGACGGCCCTGTATCAGAGGCGGTGGGAATGGAACAGAAAGCTTCAGACGATACAACAACATGTCTCGCGGGATTTGATTGTAGTTTCCTTCACTGGGAGAGCGGAAGATACGGTCAGAATAAGCGGATACGCAAACGATTCGGACGCAGCGGGAGCGAAAATAGTAAGGGATCTCATCGCCGCCATCGAGAACGATCCGCGCATCATGAATCGCCTCAACAATGTAAGATGGGTGCGATCCAGAAAAACGAACGAAATTTCTCATTTCGAACAGGCTCTGGAATTCGATATAATATGTGAGTAAGATTCAGATTGGAACCGGCAGGTGGCCGAAAATGGAAATTTTTAAAAAAACGGGAAGTATTTTTGTGTGGCTCTATCCGGTGCTGCTGATCGGGCTGGTAATCTGGGCCTGGCAAAGCCATAGCGAGGTGACTTTTCTGGAAGAAGAGCTTGAAGAAGCCACCGTGGAGCTGGAGGCCAGGATCGCAAAAGCCGCGGCGGCTGCCAGGGCAGCGGAAGAGGTCGAGAGGTGGGGCACCGAGGGCGAGATCGCGGAGCTTGAAAATATCGCCTCGGCCTGGCGCAAAAAGGCCGATTTCACCCCGCCCGATATCCACGTTCTTCTCGAAGAAGTCGGCCGCTACGCCGGCGTGAGGCTTCTCGATTATAGCTCAAAAGGAATTGTGGCCGAAGACGGACACGTATTTGAATCCGGAGAGGCCACCGTCATGGGAACTTTCCCCGCCATACTGCGCGCAATCGCCGCCGCGGAAAGGCATTCGGAAAGATTTATAACCATACGTTCGGTGGCCCTGCGCGCGGCAAACGACACGCGCGAGCTGCTGCACGAAGCCAGGCTGGATCTGAAGGTGTTGATCGATCGGTTGTAGCATGGTTATTTAATAAACCAACAACGGCAATGGAAAAAAGACAGAAAAAACAGATCGCAGTAATAATCGTCCTGCTGGGCGTTCTCGGCACCGTATGGTACCTTGTCCTGTTCGGGCTGCCTGACGGAGGCCCGGATCCGGACGTCCGGCCCGGCGGCGATCGGCCCGGCCCCGAGCTTGCCGAAGATGCGGCGGAGCCTGTTGTGAACGAAGACGAACCGCAGAAAAAAACGCGTGAAGTGGCGGATGACGAAGCGATAAGGTCATTGATAACGGAAGCCGCACGTTATCTTGAACTTCACGACATCGACACCACGGCCGAAGCGCTTGCGAAGGAAGAGGAGAAAAAGCTTGTCGGTGACTTCGAACTATCGGCTATAATGTGGTCGGAGGTAAATCCGCTGGCGCTGATAAACGACAGGATGGTGGGCATCGGCGACGAGGTAGCCGGAAATGTCAGGATTGAAGATATCCTTGCGCGATCCGTGACCCTCAATGTCCGGATTGACGACGATACTGCTGAGACGGTTACGCTGCGACTCGAGCCCCGATGAGGTATTATGTTATGAAAAAAACAATGTGCGTTTTCGCCCTTCCCGCCGTGCTGCTTCCGGTTCTGTGCGTACTTGTCCTTTCGGTCACCGCCGGCTCTCTGCACGCCGGAAACATCGAGCCGGACCAAAGCCGGCCTCTCGAGATAGGCGCCGGCGACCTGCCCGATGAAGTGGAAGGCCTGGATCTCGAAGAATACGCCGACAGGACGCTTACGATCAACCTGAAACAGGTTGCAATGGAAGATTTTTTAGCCCTCGTAGCCGAAAAAACCGGGCTCCGATTCCTTATAAAACCGGAAATCAAAGGGATACAAGTCACCGCGTTCCTGCCCGACGTGAAGATATCTACGGCGCTCGATGCGATATTGACCATTTACGATCTCGAAGCCTCGGAGGTAAAAGAAGGCATATTGCTCATAGATAAAAAGGTGGAAAAACCCTTCGATCCGATCGTTGATATGGCCATGGAACTTATAGCCCTGAAATACGCCGATGCGCACGATATGAAAGATACGCTCGAGCCTTTCCTCTCCGAACACGGCAAGATAGCCGTAGTGGAACGCTCCGGCTATACGGGCTGGGGTGATGCCGACGGGCTGGGCGCCCGCCGCGCGGGCGACGGTGAAAGGCGCCGCAAGGTAGAGTCGGGCAGCCTGATAATCCGTGAACGCAAGGACGCGCTGGCGCTGCTTAAACCGATCGTCGAGAACATGGACGTGCGTCCCGACCAGATACTGATCTCGGCCCATATAATCGAAGCAAGGCACGATGACATCCGCGATATCGGGTTTGACTGGGACATAAGCCGCGGCGATCTCATAGGCGGCCTGGACCTGGGCGCCGAAAGTATACCCGTCGATGCCAGCCCCGGCCTGGGTCTGGAGTTTCTGCGTGTAGATGGCCGCAAAAGGGGCGAGCTGACCACATTTTTCCGAATACTCGAAGAAAAAGCCGGCGCCGAGATACTATCCTCCCCGCGCCTGCTCGTCTCAGACAGCCAGGAAACAAATATAATGGTCGGGGAAAGATTCCCCATTCTGCTTATAGATGTCGATACCGACCGCGTTGGAGAAACGACGAGGACCGCAACGCTTGACTATTACGAAGAAATCGGCGTTCAGCTCAACGTTATACCCCGCATACAGCATGGAAACCGGATAAGCATGATTATTCGTCCGGTCATATCTACCGCAAGTGAGTTTGTGGAAGCTTTCGACGGGGCCGACGTGATCGCCCGTTATCCGATTATCGATACCAGGTCCAGCGAAACTCAGGTGTCCATCGAAGACGGGCAGACCATAGTTATAGGCGGGCTTATAAAAGAAGCGGTTACCAAAAGCACGCGCGGGGTGCCTCTTCTGCAGCATCTCCCGCTGGCGGGCCGCGTTTTCAGGCGCGATATCGATTCCACCGAAAAAATCGACCTCCTGATCTTCCTCTCTGCCGACATCGTCCGCGAGCCGGCCGAGTCCACCGAGGAAAGGATAAGAAAAATGGGCGAAGGCACGGTGCGGGTCTATGAAAACGAGCTGACACTGCGCACTCACCCCGACGCGGCCGGCACGGCCGTCGATCTGACAGACGCCGCACCTTACAATATAAACGAAGAAGCCGGGCTGGAAACCGTCCCGAACACCGGGTACGAGTTCACGAAATGGACGGGCCATACGGACCTTATCACCGAAGGAACCCCCGAAGATAAGCAAATCACGATCGCATTCAGAGAAAATGACGCATGGCTTACCGCCAATTACGAGCTTATAGACTACAGCGTGAGCGTAAAAGCCGAGCCGGAGGGCGACGGCACGGCCGTTGACCGCACCGGCGCAAAATATTACAACATCGGCGACAGGGTCAGGCTGAGGGCAAGGACCGAGCCCGGATACGAGTTCGCCGGATGGCAGGGCGATACCCGGCGTATCGACGATGCCGACGCGGCAGATACGGTTCTTACAATATACGACAGCGACGTTGAGCTTAAGGCGACTTTTGAGCCCGTCGATTATATGCTGACTTTCAGGACGAAACCCGAAAGCGAGAGCGTCGTGAGAGGCCCGTTTCATATAGGCCACGCCGTAACGCTGGAGGCGAAGCCGAGCCCGGGATATCGATTCGTAGGGTGGACGGGCGATACGCGTGCTATTACCGCGGGCACGCGAAGGGAACAGAGGATAACCGTCACCATACCCGACAGCGACCTGGAACTGATCGCCAATTTTGAGGATTTGTGAAGATGCCGCAGGCCGGAGGAAAAGCCCGCTTTTCGTTCACCATGATCGAGCTGATGATCGTCCTGGTCATCGTGGCGATACTGACTGTGTCCGCGCTGTTTTTTTACCGCCCGGCGCTGCTTGCCAGGGCTTATGAGGCTGAGATACTGAACTCCATGGGCACACTCCGCACCCTGCAGGTCATACATCGTGCCGAACATGGTTATTATGCCTCCGAGATAAATGCGCTTGCGGTAAGCGATGCCGATTTCAGAGACATGCGTTACGTAACGCCGGGGGATTTCAGCATAGAAGACTACAATTCGGGTGCCGGCACGTATAAATTGCGATGGCAGGGAGAAAAAAAAGGCTATTATTACCAGGCGTTAACTATGGATCAGTCGGGGAAAATCGAGAGGATAGAACCCGAGGAGAATTCCGGCGGATAGTGAAAGGAGCCGCTCAATTTCGGCGGTGCAGAGTCTGTTGCACAAAAAGAGAGTTTCAGGCGATGAATAGGACTTATAGGACCCATAAGACGTATATGCTACAACATACTGAGACCGCTGGCGGTTTTGCAACAGGCTCTGCATCGATACAAGATTGTAAATGTGCCCGATAGTGAAGTTGTCAGTCGTCAGGCCCGAAGGGCCGACTGATTCACCTGCCTGCGCCGCAGCGCGGCAGGCAGGTAGCCCGGGGCGCGAGTCCCGGGAAAAGAAACTCGCAGCAAAAAAAAAGAGCCCCGGAGGGGCGATTCAAAGCATTGAGCAGCTCAGGGCGAACATTTCGTTTTGAGTCACTCCTGCCATACCCGATTATGAAAAAAGGTCGATACTTACGGATGCTCTTTTTTGCTTGCAATCACCCCGTTTTTATGCTATACTTCTAAAAGTCTTATGGGACTCACGTGTATTTGCACATATATCCGTAGGGGCTGTTTCAAATGCGGCCTGCTGGACATATAAGAATAATCTGCGTTAATCTGTGCAATCTGCGGACGGGATGAGATAAGTGAGGTTCACTAAATATCTACAAGCGGGTTGCATTTTGCGACGTGCACTTGCAATCGCATTGCCGGTTCGGTTACGCTGGATCTTACGCGTGTTTGTTAAACGGTTCGTTTACTTCAATAAAGGAGGTAGTGTTATGTTAAATCAGGGAAGAATGAGATTTCGCAGGGCGTTTACGATGATCGAGCTTATGATCGTCGTGATAATCGTGGCGATACTGGCGGCCTCCGCCGTCCCGCTCTATCAGGGGGTAGTATCGCGTGCGTATCAGGCCGAGGTCGGTACGGCTCTGGGCGTGGTAAGGTCCGCGCAGCGGATTTACTATGCCGAGCACAATGCATATGCCTCTAGTATGGATGCTCTCGACATATCGGCCAATGACTTCCAGGATATGCAGTATGCTGTCAATCCTGACGCTGCAGAACTGACTATTCCGATCGGGATTACTGCGTCG
>PWZK01000336.1 GCA_003567495.1 Candidatus Brocadiaceae bacterium | reverse complement strand
GTAGGCCCGTCCGCAACCGGGTCGGAGAAAGGAAATCCGAGTTCAATCATATCGGCTCCTGCATTTTCGGCATTTTCAAGTATTCGCAGTGTAGTGTCAATATCCGGGTCGCCGGCGGTCAGGAAAGGTATGAAAGCTTTCTGGTTATTTTCCCTCAGTTTTGCAAATCTCGAGTCTATTCGGTTCACCTTTTATCTCCTTGTTCAGAATTTTTATAAGTGCCTATCCGCCCCCCTGCATGTTCAGCAGCTCTTCGACCTCGTAAACATCTTTATCGCCCCGTCCGGACATGCACATTACAAGCAGTGAATTTTCGGGCATCCGGGGGCCTTCTCTGAGGATATAGGCTATGGCATGTGCGCTTTCCAGTGCCGGCACTATCCCCTCGCTTCGGCAGCACAGCTTAAAAGCTGAAAGCGCTTCCGCATCGCCGACAGAAGTGTATTGGGATCTGTTCAGTGCTTTCAAACAACTGTGTGCAGGCCCTACACCGGGGTAATCGAGTCCGGCCGCCGCCGAATGCACCGGGCTTGTCTGCCCGTCTTCATCCTGCAAAACGAAACTTTTTGACCCGTGGAGCACCCCCGGCCTGCCAAGCGAGAGGGTTGCGGCATGTTCGCCGTCGGCATTGCCCCGGCCGCCGGCCTCTACCCCTACCATTCGCACATCTTCATCCTTCATAAAAGGCTCGAAAAGCCCTATAGCGTTGCTGCCGCCACCCACGCATGCCACAAGAAGATCCGGCAGCCGGCCTTCCGCCTTCAGTATCTGCTCTCTTGCCTCCTCTCCTATAACCCGCTGAAAGTATGCTACCATTTTAGGGAAAGGGTGCGGCCCCACGACGCTTCCTATTATGTAATGGGTGTTATCAAAAGATGCCATCCAGTCGCGCATAGCCTCGTTTGTAGCGTCTTTAAGTGTCTTTGAACCGGTATTTACGGGCACCACTTTTGCCCCTAAAAGCTTCATTCTAAGGCAGTTGAGTTTCTGGCGTCGTATATCTTCCTCGCCCATATAGACGTCACATTCCATACCGAACATGGCAGCGGCGGTAGCTGAGGCTACGCCGTGTTGGCCGGCGCCTGTCTCGGCGATTATGCGTTTTTTGCCCATTCTCGCCGCGAGCAACACCTGCCCCAGGGTGTTGTTGATCTTGTGCGCACCGGTATGGTTAAGGTCTTCACGTTTGAGGTATATACGCGGTCCGCCGACGAGTTTTGTCAGCCGTTCCGCATAATACAGGGGGTTCGGCCTGCCGACATATTCACGCAGGTAGTAATCCAGTTCGCGGCGAAATTGGTGTTCGTCTGACGCCTCTTCGAAAGCTCCTTCGAGCTGTTCCAGTGCCGGCATAAGCGTTTCGGGCACGAAACGGCCGCCGAATTCGCCGAAATACCCTTCAGTATCGGGCATATTCATGGTTTGCCCCCCTCTTTTTGTAATTATTCAATTTTAAAAGCATAAATTATCACGTTTTTTCGCCCGGTGAAAAATCACGAGCGTCCTGACCGTACATCAGGCATTGTACCTTATGTCCCGACACGGGTTCAAAATCCTCTGGCAGCTCGCGGTTGCAAAGCCCCTCTACGGCGTGTCTGCATCGCGGGTGGAACCGGCAGCCTGCCGGCGGGTCGGCCAGAGAGGGCGGCTCGCCCGGAGGCAGGTCGCGAAGTGATTTTGCATTTTCCGCATCGGGGTCGGGTATGGCATTTATCAAAGCCCTTGTATAGGGGTGAAACGGGTTCCTGAGAATTTCCTCCACGCCCGCCTGCTCGACAATCCTGCCGGCATACATAACCAGCGTTCTGTCGGAGAAATAGCGCACGGTGGACAAATCGTGGGTGACATAAATGAGCCCGACCCCGTGCTCTTTTTGCACCGATTTCAGCAGTTGGAGGATATTTATCCTTACCGAAGCGTCCAGCATGGAAACCGGCTCGTCCGCCACTATCAGGTCCGGATGCATTATGCGGGCTCTTGCGATAACTACCCTCTGCTGCTGGCCGCCGCTGAGCATATGCGGAAATTTTGGCAAAAACTCACCTGCCGGCGTCAGGTTCAGCTCAGAGAGCGTGTCTTCAATGATCCGGCGCCTGCGCACGCGCCCTTTTATCCCGTGTATTTTCATGGGCTCTTCCAGAATCCTTTGCACGTCCATAAAAGACGGCAAAGCGCCGTAGGGATCCTGCTGCACGTAACCGACTTTGGAACGGTAGTGTTTGAGGCGGCTTCCCGAGAATCCGGCTATATCGTGTCCCTTAAAATTTATCGTTCCGCCGACCGGTTTGAAAAGTCTGAGTATCGTGCGTGCAAGAGTGCTCTTCCCACATCCGCTTTCGCCCACTATGGCCACGGTTTCTCCATGTTTAAGGTCGAAAGATACGCCATCGACAGCTCTTATGCGACCGACATGGAAAAGCCCCCACTTGCGCAGCTCAAACCACGTGCGCAGGCCGCTGACCGCCAGCAGGTTGTCTTTTGGTTTGGTCATTGTAGTTAAGAAAATAAAACATAACTTTTTCCAGCGCCAACGGCGCGCCATTCTAAAGCCTATGGCGAAGCGCAGGTCCAACGGACCGAAGCGCAGCCATAGGAAAACGATGCCCAGACAACGTAGCCCTGTAGGGGCGACATAATGATCAACAGACCCCAGCGCGCCTTTTTCTTCTCCTCGGCTATATCGCCCCTTCGGGGCTCTGTTCTGTTATTTGCGCCCTTTTCCCCGGACTGCGGCGCCGAAACAACCCGGCGCCTCCGCCCGGGGCTACGTCTGAGACGGCCCTTCGGGCCTAACGGCAAAAACTTCAACACTTGCTTCTGTCTTTGTCGTTGTCGTTGATTCCTAATTCCTAATTCCACATTCTGAATTCAATCCCATACCCATATCAACCTGAAAATAAAAAATTCCCAAAGCGAAAAACACATTAAGAAGCCTACGCATACAACCAGCACCTGACCATTCGGCCGCGCCGTGCTTCGAACATCGGCGGCGGGCGGCTGCAGGCTTCATACCTTTTCGGACAACGCCGGGCAAACCGGCAGCCCTCCGGCGGACTCAAAAGATCCGGAGGCGAGCCGGGTATCGACCCGGGCTCTTTCAGCTCGTGCAGGACGGGAACACTTTCCATAAGCATCTCGGAATACGGGTGTAGCGGCTGTTTGAAGAAAGGTCCGGCATCCGCCCTTTCTATGATCTGCGCGGCGTACATTATCGCCACGTCGTCAGCAAGCTCGCTTGAAGTGGATATATCGTGGGTGATGAGCATGAAGGTTATGCCGAGATCCCATTTAATTTTCTTCAGAGTGTTCATTATACTTGCCTGGGTGAGCAGATCGAGCGCCGATGTGGGCTCATCAAGGACCACCAACTCCGGCTCCGCCACGAGCGCCATGGCGATGACGGCGCGCTGCTGCATTCCGCCGCTGAATTCAAACGGGTAGCGTCTGAGGAAATCTTCCGGAATACCAACGAGCCGGAAGATTTTCTCTACCCTTTCCGCGGCCTCTTTCCGATTGCGAACCATTCGGTGCACAAAAAGTGGTTCCGCAATCTGGTCGGCTATTTTCATAACGGGGTTCAGTGAATTCATGGCCGCCTGCGGGACCAGTGAAATTTTCGTCCACCTGACTGCGGTTCGAAAGCGCTCCTGTGAGAACTGCATTATATCTTTGCCGTTAAGAAGTACCTGCCCGCTGTAGAGCTGAACATTGTTCGGAAGAAGACGCAGTATTGACCGGGCAAGAGAGCTCTTACCGCATCCCGATTCCCCGAGCACCACGGTTGTGCGCCCTTTCTGAAGGCTGATATCCACATCGTCCACCGCATGGACGGTTCCTTTCCTCGTGCTGAAATGAAGGTTAAGGCCGCGGGTTTTCAGTGCCGGCAATGTGTTTTCGTTCTCTGTCATATGTTCAAAAAAAGTATGGCGATTATTAAAACTCTTTTGCGTCGTTTGAAAAAGTTTTATTAGCTTCTCAATCTGGGGTTAAATATCCTATCCAGTGCGAACCCCACCATTGCAAATCCAAACCCGGTCAGTATCAGTAAAACCGCCGGCATTAACACCCAGTAGTAATGTCCGTTAAGCAGCGCATCCTGCTGGTGCGCGTCGTTGAGCACTTTTCCCCATGTGGGCAACAGCGGATCGCCCAGCCCAAGCACCGCCAGAGTTGCTTCCAGAAACACAAAAGACGGTATGAGTACGACAAATTGCGGCACAAGCATAGGAAGCACCTTGGGGATCATATACCGCGTAAGAATACGAAAGTTTCCCGCCCCGTATGCAGTGGCCGCCTCGATATACGCAGATTCCTTTACCTGGAGAAAAACGGCCCTGTAGGTTTTTATGCCTGCGCTGAACAGCCCCAAAATAATCACTACCGCCAGCATCACCCAGATGCTTCGCGAATAGAGCGTGCCTATCATTATCATTATCGGAAGAGCGGGGAGAATCATATTGACTTCGGTGATGCGCTGCACAGCCGCGTCGATAAGCCCGCCAAACCATACACCCGCTGCGGCTATAAACATGGTGGTGATGGTTGAGCCTACAGCGGCCAGAAAAGCGAAGGCCAGCGCTATCGGGGTGCCCCACATCAGGGCCACTGCCAGGCTCCTTCGCCGGTGATCCGTGCCCGCCGCGCCGTGGACGCGGCCGTAAACCACAAGCTCGACGTCCAGCTCAGCGTCTTCTTCCAGTAAATATCCTTCCAGCAAGAGTTTGTATTTTCCTTTTTGGATCTCCGGTGCCCTGCTCAGTGGCACCATGAAAAGCCCGACATGTGCGGGATTCCCCCACAATTCTCCGCGCAGCCCCTCGTCCTGCGACAGACGCAGCCACTCGCCGCTGCGCAGCGAGCGGTCGGCAATTTCCACTTCCCGGCCGTCCGGCGTGTGCCAGCTTATCCTCGCCCATGGCCGGCGCTGCCGGTAACTTGCCCGGATAAAAACAGACAATTCGGGCGGAAACGCATCGTAATCAAACGTAAAAGGCAGTGCAATCCGGACTTCGGAAATTTCATCTCCTACGGACGTTACCGTTTTTTCGGCTTTTTCGGAATCCGAACCAATCGTGATCGTCTCCGGCAGATTTATGCCGGGCATCAGGTTCAGCCATGCCGGACGCGCGTAGCGCGGAGCACGATCCCACGTGCCCGGGTCGCCGCGCCACATCCGTATAGCCTCGCTGTATGGTATTGTAAAAACGCTGTAGAAGGCCAGCAGAATCAGCATAAATATCACTAAAAGGCCGAAAACGGCCGTGGGATATTCTTTCAGCTCGACAAATGTTGATTTTAACTTTTCCTTCATTTCTCTCCACCAGCCCCCACCCTGATCCTCGGGTCAAGTATCGTATAGGCAATATCAAGCAAAAAAACGGTTAGCGCCAACAGGTAGGCGTATATAACCACCGAGCCTATGATGACCGGTGTGTCGTACTGGCCGATCGCTCGAAACAGCAGCCTGCCCAGCCCGGGCCAGTTAAATACCGTTTCCAGCACTATAGCTCCCATCCACATTGCGATAAGCATCAGCGCAAAATTTGTGACTATCGTGGGCAAAGTAGGGCGAAGGATATAACGGAGTTCTATCGCAAGGGAAGACAACCCCTTCGCTTTGGCCATCTCCACATAATCTTCACGTGAATAAATAAGAAAAAATGTTCTCCAGGAATAGATTGCCAGAAAAACGGCGCTTATCACGATAGCGCCGAGCGGCAAAATCAAATGTCTCAAAAGACTGAGCATGTAAGCGATCGAGCCCTCCGGAGGCGGCGTAGCCACCATCCCGCCGAATGGCAGCAACCGCAGAACCGATGAAAAGATAAGCAACAGGAAAATACCGTAAAACCACGACGGCGCAGCGGATGTCGGCGCAAGGGCCACTATAAGCCGGTCAAGCTTGCCGCCGTATCTTCTGGACAGAAAAAGCGCGACAAAGACGGCGATAAAAAAAAGTATGAGATCGGCGAGGCCGAAAAGTATCAGGGTAGGCGGCAGGCGCTCGAGCAATATGGCGCGCACCCGGGCCGAACCGCTGTCGCTGCGAAGCGTCTCGGCGCGCCCCAGGTCAAGTGTCAGCGCAATTGACAGATAGGAAAAACTGCGCAGTATGAAAGGACGGTCAAGCCCGAGCCGCTCGCGCTCCAGCTCAATGCGCCGGTCGGTGATCTCGCGTCGCTCTTCTGAAGAGAGCTCCTGAAACTCCGGATCCATTCCCACGGCGACGGAAACCCGTTCGCGGATCTGGCCCTCGCGGATATCATCAACAGCACCGCCCATATTTGCAATCAATATGGTAAGATAAACGCCTATTACAACAGTAATAAAGAGGGTAAGGAAACGTTTGATAAGATATTTAAACGCCTTACCCGCGTTTACAGCGGCCCTGCGCATGGCATTCTGTATTTTTCTTCTCCGCATCTGACCTTTTAGTTATGTTAGAAACAGTCTAACCTGCTTTTCTCACAAGCCTCCAGTGGTGCAGATACGAAGAAAGCAAGCGCCGCTGTATTCGAATACTGCAAGCGCGGCTTTCTGAAGCAGATGTGCCGCTGGAGGCTTGCCCGAAGGGCAAAGCGCCGTTTGTAAAAGTGGACATACACTTTGCAAATTCGTAAAGGTGCAAATAAATCACTATCGTGATGAACAAGAGCCTTTTATCCTGATTTATGTCGTTGCTTTGTGAGAAATGCAGGCTAAAATATGAACACGATTATACATCACGAAGCGGGAAATATCAATGTCCGGGACAATTGCAAAATTCAACGGGATATGTAATAATGTATAACCTGTGACGGAGCGCACGCCTCGAATGGTGCCGAAACATAAATCCTCAGTGAACCCCCTGCCCGCAGCTGGCAGGCGTTCAGATTTGGAATTGTTGGAATTATCAGCAATGCCATAAATCGATATCGATATCGGGATCGCTATCGGTATCGGGATCGAAAAAATGGTTTTAGTATCTTATTTATAATTATCTTGTTTTTTTGGCAAAAAGATTTAATTGAGACGCTGTAAGTGTCGTTGAAATAAAAAATTAGGAATTAGAAATTAGGAATGAGGAATTAACGGCAACG
>PWZK01000011.1 GCA_003567495.1 Candidatus Brocadiaceae bacterium | reverse complement strand
TGGCCGGATAGACAACTGGGAGCAGGTGGGCGGGCCGGATGCCCGGATCAATGCCTATACCCGCAACCCCAACTCCGGCAGTCAGGAAACTCTAAAAACGCTGGTGATGAAGGATCGTGAGGTTATACCCGGCCGGGACATGAGGACGCTGACTATGATGGGGCCTTTTGACCGGATTTATCGCGATCAGGAGGGAGTCGGTTTTACATTTTTTTATTACCAGAGATACATGGCGCCGTTGAGCGTGAAGACAGGGACGTGGGGGGACACAGAGTCGGAGACTGACGATAGTGAAACAGAATCTCCGGTGAAAATGTTTGCCATCGACGGCGTTCAACCCACGCGCGAGACCATCGCCGACGGGTCGTATCCCTGGGTAACGGAGGTTTACGCGGTGACGCGAAGTGACCTCGATCCGGAGCATCCCGCCGCGCTGCTCCGAGACTGGCTGCTTACAGAGGAGGGGCAGGGCGTGATCGCCGAGACCGGCTACGTGCCGTTGCAAAATGCGCCCGTGCCCGTAAAATGTTATGAGGGATAAGAGGAAAGTGCTGCACGATAAAAAAAGACCTAAACGCGTTTTGATAATCGGCATTGCGTGGTTTATGTGTGGCGGTATTGGAGCGTTGCAACAGGTGTTGCTATAGTGATACGATAACTCTATCGGAAGGACGATGAAGCTGCAAACGGCTAAGTTATCATCAAAAGCAAAACAAACTATAATTGGGGACAACAAATGCGCCCTCGAAAGATGAGAGGTGAAAAATTTAAAAAAGGAGGTAAGCGTGGGTGATACTAGTCAATCGGCGTGGGATGGTACCGGAGACGGGCCTTGCAAGCGGTTGCCGGGTCTGTGGCTGATATGCGTTTTCTTCGGGCTGTGCGCGGCGCTGAATTTTCTGTGGGTACCTTCCGCCACGTGGCTCGGAAGAGTCGTTTTCAGTGCGTTTACGATCGGCTTCCTGCTTGCAGCGGGGGCGCTGTGGACGCGCAGGCAGTGGGCGCCGATTGTGGCCAAAGTTGTATGGTTTGCCTGTCTGCTATGGCTCTGTGTCCTTGTTTTCCCTTCGACTTTTCTCATTTTCCCCATCGGTGCATGGCTGTCCGCTTCCGTTATCCTCTTTTGGTACCTCCGATGGCGCAAGGAATATTTTGAAGGAACGCAGCCTCCCTCTTTCACCACCCCTGTTTCCATCATCGCTATGACCATTGTCACTTTGTTTTTCTGTCTCTCGTTCATCCATAATATCGATGATCCGCTCATGGAATTTGCGGAACTCGAATTGGGGGTCCAAAAACTTGCTGCTGAAGAAAACGGCTATACGGCTTTTGAACGCATAGTTGAAGAAGATCTTTTTATCGAACCTGAAGGGAAAGAACAAGACGATATGCATTGGAGCTGGATACGTAGCCCCGGTGATGAGAAGTTCGAAGAGTGGCTGCCTGTAGCCCGCAACATGCTGGAATTGAATGTGGAGTATATAAGTGTCGTTGAAGAGATGCTGGAAAGGCCATATTTTGTCTTGCCGTATGAAGAAATCATTGATCCCTCTGTTTGGAAGATGAACTCGCACGCCAGAAATGCCGGGCGGGTGTTTGCGGCACGGTCAATGGTCGAGCTGGCCGACGGCAATGCGGAAAAATCGCTGCGCACGGCACTGAATGTCTGGCGGTTGGGTCTGTACTGGGCGGGCGGACACGGTAGCATGGTCGAATATCTCACGGGCACAGCTGTGATGCAGATAGGCCTGGCCTACCTGCGGGCAGCTGCAAGTGCACAGGCTCTGAACCCCGAGACGCTCAGAAAGGTGATCAAAGAACTGTGCACCGACAATATTCATGATGCCTTCAGCAATACGTTGAAAATCGGTTTTAAGGTAGAAGGGCGTGAACTGGAAGATTTGCGTTTTTTGCCTGATTTAATTCAGATATTGTTCTTTTTGCGACTCACTTTTCCCGAGATAATAGCGAGTGCGTTTGAAGGAGGCCTAGAACATACCTCTCCGAAATGGTTTCACGTGTTTGTTGCAGATTCTCGCCCGCTCTACAAGATCAATATGACGATGAACCGTGCCGGGGCACGAACGGTTCTGGTTCATCGGTCCCTTGAAAAGTTGGAAAGCTACGGCGAACTTGATTTCGGGTGTGGACCCAGCTTGATTTCTCTCGTACGAAATCCCGCCGGTAATATGTTACAGGATAGTTGGACTTGGATGGTGGAGACACAATGGACATATTATTGGGAGGTTATAGCTGACATACGAGTTACCAAAACGTATCTTGCGCTTAGCGCATATCACGCTGAGCACGGCGCACTGCCGGAGTCGCTGGATATGCTCGTTCCGTACTACATGGCTGGGGTGCCCGAGGATCCTTTCACCGGCAGGGCTCTCGGCTACGACCCCGACGCTGATCGCCCGATCATTTATTCGGTCGGCGCAGACCGCCTGCGGGCGGATGTGGACGACCAGTATGGACGAGATAACTTGACGCTGGAACTGGAATTTTTACGGCAATAAAATAAACATGAACACAAGTTATGCGGTCACATGGATGTTGGGCTGGCGTATGAAGGCACTGGCCAGGAGTGCGGGCGGATTTTTAGGTGGGCTTGCCGGTTCCGTAGTACTGCTTTTGATTGCCCGTTCGGTGTTCCTCAGTATCCTGATCCGGCTTCCGATTCCTTTTGACTATGTGCCGCTTTTCGCAAACCTCGGGGTCATTTTGCTGTTTTTTGCCTATTTTATTGTCCATCCCGAATCTCTTCGCGAGTACGGTTCTGATAGCGGCCCTGAGAGAATCTTATCTTTTGCCAGAATATTTTTGGACATTCTGTTGTCGGGTCCCCGTGCTTTTTTCTGGGCACTCCGGTGGATACCGCATGGGGTTCGTGTCGGGAAAATGGATCAGGGCGGGTGTGCAGCCGTGCTGGCCCTTCTTCACAAAAGGGGCGCCCGGGTTGCGTACCGGGAGCTGGGTGAGTCCGTGAAGGTACAAAACTTCCCGCGCGTTTTGGAACAGCTCCGTTTGATAGACGGCGTTTTGTTCCTTAAATCGGAACCGAGGGGGCTGGCACTCGGCAGCGAATTAAAAGCGGAGCTCGACAGGGCGAAAAGAGAAATGTGAGGGCTGTAACTTGCCGTATACGGCCCTTTTCTTCTGGAAAAAAGGGATGGGGTTTCATATTATAGGGCTTATTTTGTTATATCCAATACTCTGGATGGGAAAATTTTAGAAAAAAGAGTTAAGGTGAGTGATGAAGGCCGATGAAAAAAATGTGAAAAAAGCCGGAACCGGTTCGAAAAAAACGGCGCCGTGGGAGTACCGCCCGCTGCGGGGCGTGCTCAGGCTGCCGGCTTATCTTGCGGTGATTTTAGCCATGTTTGGCTTTATGAATGCGGTTATCCTGGCCGTTGTTGTCGCCTGGCTTATGATCCCTTCTGCACAATCTGTCATAGAGGTGCTTGTTGGAGTGTCAGGGTGGATGGTGATCGCAGCGGCGGGTATTTTTTGCGTCTGGGTTTTCGCTGCGCTTAACCGCCGGCTGGATTTGCCCAGATATATGAAAAAATGTCCGGACGGAGGAGTATATTTCATTCGCCGCCCGGTCGTGAAAAGCCTTACAAAAACAGGATATGTTAGTTTTGCCGATGGTAAGATGGAACTGGAGGGAACTCTCAGCCCCAATTTTTTATGGCCCATTCTCGCGTTTGGAGCTTTGATTGCATTCTTTAGCTTACTGATGTTTACCGGCGGGCCGATTATATTCCTTCTATTTTTCCTGGAAACAACTCAGCAGCTTTGATATCGGCCGGCGCAGCCTGATGATATATCTGTCGGGTGGAAGAAAGCTTAAACTGGCACTCGATACCTTCAGCAACGAGGAGATAGAATCTATACGCAAACTGCTGAGCGATAGGCTACGTTTGCCGGAAGGCGGTGGGACGGGCGGGGCGGCGCTGCCGTTTTGCAAGGAGATCGTGCGCCGGGCCGGAGAACGGAAACCGAGCATGTTGCGGCGGACCGTTGCGGAAAGATATTATTTTATGCCGGCCGTGTTACTCTTACTCGGGGTTGAACTGTGGCATGTGTTCCACCGCCCGGCCGCCGGGGATTTAGGTTTCTGGGCCGCTGTGACAGCAATGATCTGTTGGTCGATGATCTATCTTAGGCACTTGAGAGAATCAAAAAAAGACCGTTACGAACGTAAGGCGTCCGGCGAGCCGATGGAGCAAAGGGTTCATCTTTCCGAAAACGGACTCGAAGCCGGAAGTGTGGCTGAGTGTACGGTTTTCTACTCGTGGAGTTTGCTGAACCAGGTAACGGAGTATAAAAAGCATTTCAGTCTGTTTATCCTGTTTATGAGGGAAACGTGCGTCAATTTATCTAAAAAATATTTTAACGAACAGGAGATCGATGCCGTTCGCGAGCTTCTGTTGCGCAAGCTGCAACCAGTGAGTCAACGCGGCGAGTGCAGGGCAGGGAAAGCCGGCGATGCCAGCCAGCATTCGAAACGTGGGACGCGAATAAAAGGGCAGGTCAGGGGTTTTAACGAGTCAAAAATCGAAGGGAATGCCCAACCGCTCGGATCCTTGCTTTTATTTTTCACTTTCTGTTTTATTCTTGTCTCTTTTACCATACAATCCGACGACATACGTCTATTGTCGTCTTATCTGATCGTGCCCGCGTTTTTTGGTTTTATACTAAAATACCAGGGCGGGTTTATTGCAGTATTATTCTTTTCTTCGTCAATGGCTGCAGCTTCGCTTGCCGCGGGCATTCTGTTTCGTGGAGACATAAACCTGTTGTTTTATGCCTTTTTCATGCTGTGTGCATCAGTCGCAGTTTTTATCACTTCGATTATTTGCATCAAGAATCAGGTTGGATGTCCTGACAAAAATAGTGGGACTGCGAAGACCGGGATACGGGCAACATGGCTGCAGGTCACATTGGGGATTCTTTGGTGGTTTTTTTCAATTACCCTGACCACTACCTTATAACTCAAAAAAATTTCGCTTACATTGGGAAATCCGTGGTGGGTGTTTTCAATCTGGTATCCGGTGTCAAGCGCTGAGTCGTAACTCCAATGCCACTTGCGATATTAAGGAGATTGGGGAGGACATATCATGCGAAAAAGGGTACGGCTTTTGATTTTGGCCGCCACACTGTCGGCGGCAATGATGCTTGCGGGTTGCCGCGGCACTAAGATAATAGACCATGAAGAGAGAAAGGTCACCGAGATGGTCTATCAGCTCCAGGTGAGTTATGTGGGAACGGTTGACACCGGCGATCCGTCCGCCGAGCGTGAAGATGTAAAAGAGCTCATAACGGGTGGTTCGACGACAGGGTTCCGTGTGGACAGCTACGACGCCGAAGTGGGCGAGGGCACGGTAAGCGGGGAGTTTATAGCTGTCGAAAACGGGCTGGTTGAGATTTATACTCACTGGCAAAACCTGCCCTTCACGGATGGCGAGTGGATTTTTCTCGGCGGAGAAAAATCACACCGTGAAGAAATGGAACGAAGTTGTGGCCTAAGGCAGGAGTTGTTAGAGAGATATGATGAAAGGGGAGTAAACGAATGAGAATTACCAAGAGTGATATTACAATCTTAAAAGCTTCGATTTGTGAAATAGTTGTTTTTGGGGAATTCTGATAACAATTATATTATTGGCACACTTTAATACCTTCTTCTGGAATAATGGGCGTACCTCTTATCATCATGTTGAGATATCTGAGGGGAGACAAAGTTCGGAGCGCGGTGTCTGAGAGACTCAATGCCGGAGGGCATGCAAAAGCGAAAAAGTTCATTATCGGACTCGTGGCAGCCGTTTTCATTATCCTTATAAGTCCCTTAATGTACGTATTCGTTATTGCCGGGCGTTTCACATCCCCGCCGGACGTCAGCGACCTTGAAGTCGAACGCCTGGATATGCCGGCCGAAGACAATGCGTTCACACATTTCACGGCGGCATGGGAAGCCGGGTATGAGCCGGAGGATCGGCAAATTGTGCGCAACTTCGTGCAAGGAGAAGATGTAAACGAAGATGTTTTACTTGAAGTGCTCGCACAAAATACTGAGGCGATCCAATATGTAAGAAGGGGTGCTGAATGTGATGTTTGTATTGTCCCTGAATACACCTATGAATCAGAGTTGCCTTATCTCAGGCAGTGGCGGTACCTTGGAAGAATTCTAGCGGCTAAAAGTCGATATAATTGGCTGGAAGGTAATTATGAAGAAGCTGCTGAAGCGTGCGTTCTCCTACTGAACTTTGGTGATCTGATAATGAAAGATGCGGAAGGTGTGCCGAATTATCTCATATCTATTGCCATAATGCGGATGGGTTTGGGTACAGCGCTTGAGCTCGCACGTGATCCTGCCATGCCAGAGGAGGAAAAAACCCGGCTTGCGGATGCCCTTAATGCTCTGAATCCACCGGCTCGGGGGCTCGTTCGGGCTTCCAAAGTCGAATACCGGGCCTTTAGCGATTTTATCGACCGTTTTCCCTGTAAGAGGAGTGTTTGGGATGAAAACATTCATTTTCATGGTTTTTTTGACCGTTTAATTCGCGTTTTCGAGAGAATACCTTATTTTTTCAACCGAAACAGAACGAAAGAAATTTACGCGAATCTGTGGAAAGGCGTGATTGAAAATGCACCGTTATGCTATGCCGGGATTGAATGGGATGCGATCGATCCGGAGGAAAAGTTCGAGGGATACATACGCGGCAGTTTAATTCGATCGAATGTGATTGGCGAAACAGTGGTTGCGGTATTCGTGCCGGCAATTCGTCGCATGACAGAAGCAAAAATTCAGCTGGAATGCAAGATCGCCGCCACTCGTCTTACTGTAGCCTTGAACATTTACCGGAGGGCTGAAGGTCGGTATCCGGAAAGCCTGGATGCGCTCGTGCCGGAGTATATGGAGTCCATACCGCGCGATCCCTACGACTGCGAACCGATGCGTTATGATCCAGAATTAGAAGTAGTATATTCTGTCGGCGAAAACCTCGAAGATAACGGGGGGGAGGCGATACTGAAGGCTGGAGAGTACGGTGACGACTGGCCGTGGATGCGCTGGGAGGCCGACGATATCCCGTTTCTGATAGGTAATTATACAGAATAAAAACTCGGTAAAACAATATTGAGTGATTATCCGTGAAGCATAGGT
>PWZK01000213.1 GCA_003567495.1 Candidatus Brocadiaceae bacterium | reverse complement strand
TGTCCCATGGGATTGTCCATCTCGCGCGCAACGAGGCCCAGGGCCTGGTTCAGGCTGAAACCCGCCTGCAGGGAGTTGCCGATATTTGTTAGCGCGTCCACAAGCTGATAGTCAAACTTTTTATCTCTCCTTTTTTTAAGCCACCAGAGCAAAATTTTTGGGACTGCAAGCCCGATCAGTCCGCACACCGCTGCGGCAAAAACATTACCGAACAGCCAGAACCAGAAGACAGACGTCAGCGCAAAACAAACCACCGAAAGATAGGCGATATGCTGCGGCGGCACCGTCAGATATATAGAATCAAGCGTGCGCTCGGCGCTCTGGCCGTATTTTTCCTCGTATCCCTGCCAGCCGCTGTAAAAAAGGCATATTCCGCTGTAAACAAAAAGCGAAACCGACACCACCACGGTGGCAAGCAAAACTATTATGTATAAATCGGGCATGTTATTTAATGCGCGCTGTTGTGCAAAAAATTGGCCGTTATCATATTCGAGTCTTTTAAGCCTGTTGTACACCTGCCGGCGATCTCAGTATGTTGCAGAATATAGGACTTATAGGTCCTATAAGTCCTATACATTGCTTTAACCCTCTTTTTGTGCAACAGGCGTCTTTTGAAAAAGTTTTATCTCTCACTCCTTTTCTTTTCTTCTTCCGACGGCGCAAACAGGTCGAGGTCCACGGGTATATGTCTTTCTTTAAGTTCCGACACAAATTCCGGTATAGCGCCGGTGGCCGTAAAATATCCTTTGACGCGGCCTTCGCTGTCAAAGCCGTGCTGTCGGAAACGATACAGCGGCTGCATGGTGACCACGTTTCCTTCTATACCGACAATTTCTTCTATGTTGAGAATTTTTCGCGTGCCGTCGCTCATCCGGGCGATATGCACGACTATATCTATGGCCGATGCTATCTGTTCCCGAACGGCGCGTGAGGGGAGTTCGATACCGGCCATAAGCACGAGAGTAACGAGTCTTGCGATGCTATCTCTGGGCGAGTTGGCGTGCAGGGTGGTAAGAGACCCGTCGTGTCCCGTATTCATGGCCTGGAGCATATCGAGCGCTTCGCCGCCCCGGCATTCACCCACAACTATGCGGTCGGGGCGCATCCTCAGGCTGTTTGAGAGCAGTTTGCGTATAGGAATGGCGCCTTCCCCGCGGATGTTGGGCGGTTTGGACTCGAGGCTCACCACATGTTCCTGCGGCAGGTTGAGTTCCGCCGCATCTTCGATGGTGACTATTCGTTCGGTTTTGGGTATAAAACTTGAAATAACGTTAAGGAGCGTGGTTTTACCCGAGCCGGTTCCGCCGCTGATAAGGATATTTTGTCTGTACCGAACGGCAAGTTCCAGAAAACCGGCCATCTGCCTCGTGAAGGTGCCGAAACTGACGATGTCGCTGACTCCGTAGGGGTCGGCGGCGAATTTTCTGATCGTAAGCGAGGGGCCGGTAATACTGAGCGGCGAGATTATCGCGTTTACTCTTGAGCCGTCCTTAAGCCGGGCGTCGACCATGGGGCTTGACTCATCGATCCTTCGCCCTATAGGAGCGACTATTCGTCTTATGATGTTGATAACGTGTCTGTTATCGGTAAACCGCAGGTTTGTTTTTTCTACCTTGCCGTATCTCTCCACGTATATTTTATCCCAGCCGTTGACCATGATTTCATCGATTTCCGGGTCGGCCAGCAGATCTTCAAGCGGGCCGAGGGCCAGCGCTTCGTCGGCGATTTCTTTGACAAACGCTTCCTTACTCAGTCCCGGAGGAAGCTTCGCCTCGTATTCCGTGGCTATCCGGTGGATGGCATTTACGGTTTTTCCTCGTATTTCCTCGTCGGTCTGTCGGTCAAAGTCTTCGTATTTCAGATCAAGCCGCTTGAGAAGTTCCTCATGCACCGTGCGTTTCAGCTCGACCGGTGCAATGCGTTTATTGCGCCAGTCGGGCCCCCGCCCGGCCGGCACCGCGGGCCCGCCCGCCCGTTTTTTTCCGTCACCTGTCGATATTCGGCTATCGGCGCGGCCCGATTTGTCGTGAAAGATAAGCTGTGCGCGCCCGACCTGAATATCCATGCCATCGCGAAGCACAAGCGGGGCCTCCACGCGATTTCCGTTTACGAAGGTGCCGTTGCGGCTTTTTTTATCGAATATCAGGTATTTACCGTTTTTTTCTTTCGTGATTTCGCAATGTTCGCGGGAAACCAGTTTTTCCGACAGCACGAGGTCGTTGCCTGGCTGTTTGCCGATGGTGAAAGAGCCGTCCCTGAGCTCCATTTGCTCGGGCTTCGTTCCAGGTTCTTTAACGATAAGATAGGGCATGTTTTATATGTACCGTATGCTTTGAATCGCCCCTTCGGGGCTCTTTTATGTTGTTTGCGCCCGTTCCCCGGGGCTTGCGCCCCGGGCTACCTGCCTGCCGCGCTGCGCTGCGGCGCAGGCAGGTGAATCAGACGGCCCTTCGGGCCTGACGGCATAAGAAAGCATAATAAGTTCCAACGCGTTCAGGCGTTGCCGTTGTCGTTATACTAAAACTTTTTCGAGTCTTTTGAAAAAGTTTTAAATCTGCGGATTTTCGGGCCTCAAGGTGAGTTAACGTCCCTCGGCGGCGTCTTCGAGCATCCGTTGTCTGGCGCGGTTCGCCTCTTCGGAGCGGTCTCGAACATTGCTTGCATCTATTACCGGCAGGTCCCGCTCCTCGCCCACCTCTCTTTCGGGTCTCAGGGCGAATGTAAGCCTGGCGTTATTTGCGAGGTAAATTATCAGCTGGGATTCTTCGGGGGTAAGCGACAGCGTAAGGCTGGAATACCCGCCTCTGCGCTGATCGAGTCCCGTGCGAAAATCCTGCATATCGGTCATCCGATTATCTACGGCCAGCACGGTTACGTCGCTCAGCACGCGCCAGGTATCCTGTCCTCTGCCGCCTGCCTCGCCGTGCCCCGTGCAGTAGATATCCACGCGATTGCCCGGCCTGATAAGGCCTGCGACTCCGCTGGTAGCATCTACGGAAACGGTAACGGCGCGGTGTGCGTCGGGCAGACGCGCCGATGCAACCTGCGGCGTTCGTTCGACGAAATGATCTGCGCGCAGCGGGACACCTCTGCCGACCTCGGTCAGCACTTCTCTGTCGTAGTAGCGACTGACATCCTGCATTGTTATCTGGTCGGGCGTGAGGCTGGCCGCCGGGATACGAAGTGGCGCCACGTTGCCGGGCGTAACGGGTTCGCCTGCGTCCAGGTCGCGACGCGGCGCAGCGATCGATATCATCTGCTGCTCGGTCTCGATCTCGCGTTCCATACTTTGCATGTAGGAGCGCACGCCGATGGCGGCCGCCACCCCGAGTGCTATGGCAACTACAAGCGCTATCGTTCTCATTTGACCTCCCTCCTTTTTTAATTTCCGATTTTCGAAGTTAAAACAACTGCGATATGTGTAAGGTAAAAATCCTTTTCCTCTAAGGTTATTATACAACTTACCGTGCCGTCTGTGAAGTACATGGTATTGAGAAGCAGCTCGCGTTCTTCGGGCGTCCCCGCAGCGGGCAGCTCCACGCTCTGCCAGCCGCGCGGCGGCAGCTCGACGGCGTAAAAACGGCGCACTGCAGCCGCCCCGAGCCGGGTTTCGTAAAGATACAGGTCGGCCGCCTCCATTCTTTCCACTTTTACTTCAGTGCTTTGCGGCGGCACGGGCAACGGCGCCTCGCGCCCGTTCCGGGCATCTCGCGCGGCGGTATCCGCCCTGCTACGTGCTCCGCCGTGCCGCGCGACAGGCGTCAGCCCGAGCGCGCCCACGCCCAGCGCCATGAAGACGGTTGTGGCGAGGAAGGTGGCCGCCAGTTTGAACGCCAGCTCGGTTTTGTCGTATCCCTGTTTCATTTTCAGTCCTAATTCTTTTTCAAAACGGAACTTGAAAAAGAATTAATAAAACGGCAACGACGAAACAACATACGGCAAACGACCTCACTTTTTGCGCACATCGACATAAAAATGTCGATATGTCGCAGACAAGCGCCCGTTAATCGCCCTGGCGTCGCCCGCGCGGGTCTCCGGGCTCCAGAAACATTGTATGATCTTCAAATTCAGAGAGAGCCATGGGCATGTTGCCGGGGTTTATGTCTCTGCCCTCGACCGTTTTTCTGAACATCTCACGGGTCTCGGGAAGCACTCCGTCATCGCCGATCCGGCCCAGATCCCCGAGCAGGTGGTAGCCGTAGGCCGGAAGCGGCGCGTTGCGAAGATATGCATAGCCGGTGTGAAAGCTGTCGTCGTCGCGCCACGGATCCCGCAGCAGGTCGGGCGGTCCGAACTGCATCTCAAAAAAATCAGGCAGCCCGTCGCCTATAAGGCCGCCTGCGCGGCCCGGCCGATCATATTCTCTTTCGAGTTCTCTGAAAAACGGCGAGCGCAGCCGAGTGCTCCACACGACCTCGGATTCCCCGCGCGGCATGGGGCCGCCGGTAAGGCCGTCGTTAAGCATATTTGTCAGCACCTCCACATACGCGGTGTAGGCGCGTGAATCTACGCCTGTGTCTATCTCGACGGTCTCGCCAGGCTCGGCGTCGATTGTGCTGGGCAGAGACCCGATGCTGACTATGCGGTTCGCAGACAGGTAACGCGCCATCGAGCTGCGCGTCTGGTGGATTCTGTAACGCATGTTAACTTCTCCGCCGAAGACATCAACACGTGGTGTCACCCACATATGGCCCATCGCCATGGAATAGAGTCTGTACTGCAGGTCGTAGTCCGGCGGATGTTCCACGCTGTAATCGCCGGTTCTTGTATGCGGCAGCTCGTAGCGGGGGCCTGCGGTGAGTCGGGAATCTTCGATGCGTGCGCTTCTTATCGCCCCGAGTCCGTCTTCGCGGTCGTCCGCGCCGGGGAAAAAGACATTCTGCAGCTCCGAGGTATCGGGCTCGCGTCCGCTGAACGCCACGTATGCAGCCGCGATGTGCGCGCGCGTCTTATCCAGCGTCATATCGCCCCAGATTATAACCATCATGAGCACAGGCACGTACAGGAAAAAACACAGCAGCGCCGTTTCGGTCATGGCGATACCGCGCGTTTCGGAGGCCAAATTTTTTATTATACTTTTTTTCATGGACAGTATGGACATTATGGACACTATGGACTCTCCTTCTCAGTGCTGCACATCCCAGCGGCGCAGTCCCCGGTAGTCAAGCTGCCCGCCGCGTTCGTGTTCGCTTTCAGCCAAATATTCCATCAGCGGGTCGCGAAGCGTGCCGTATTCCGGATCGATGTATGCCGGTCCGGTCCGCGGATAGGCTTCTCTGGGCCGCACCCGCTGCAGCAGCCGCTGTCTTACCCTGCCCGGCGGAAATTCCCGGTCATATCCGCCGTATATATCTTTCGTCCAGCCGGATACGTCCCCGAAATGTCTTTCGTAATCCCACCAGGGCGGCGTATCTCTATGCCGGGTGCGCGTGAGCCCGCCGGGTGAACCGTAGGCTATTCTCTGCATCAGGTAGCCCGTTCCGGACTCCGCGCCGATTATATCACGTATGTCTGTATCCAGAAGCTGCTTGTTAATCGGCACAAGCGCAGCATCCCAATGCGACCACTCGTCGCCGGATGCGAGCAGGTAAAGGTTCCACATATTATCGCCGGCCCAGCGTTCTCTTTCGCCGCTCCTCGCCGCGCCCTCACTGAAATACCAGCCGTACTGCATGCTTCCCGGCTCGGCCGGGCGGCCCTCGCCCGCCATCAGACGCGGTCTTGCGGCGGCCACAGTGAAGTATCCCCACTCGGGCCGCAGCCTCTCACCCCTGCTCTCCGGACTTCCGCGCCGGCCTTCGAAAACCCCGCGCATGCCCGCGTCGGGATCGTGGAGGAGGTATTCAACCGGCCGGTCCGGCCGGCCGCGGCCTGCGCGATCGCCGAAATGCGATTCTCTCGGGCTCCACACGCCCACCGTAACCCCGTGTTTTAAGAAATCCTCGCTCAGCACCAGCGGGGAGAACCTGCTGAAAAACGCCACCAGCCCCTGGCGCCTGCCCGGGTTTTCGTGCGGCCATGTGACCTGTGCCGCATCTACAAGCACATAGCCTTTGCCGTCGCAGGTCTCGCATTCTTCGAAGTTCCCATCTTCGTCAGGGACGTAACCGCGCTCGCAGCCGTATTCCCAGCACTCCCTGACCTGGTGATATCTGGCCCGGCCCTGCAGGTCGATTTCATACTCCTCGCCGGAATCTGCACGATAATTGTAATTTTCGTCCGCCCCGGCCTGAACGAGCGCGGCGTTTCGCACGTTGAGCCAGCCGCCGGGCGAGTGACGAGACTCGTGGGTCCATGCCGGAAGAGTATTATCCGAGGCCCACCTGTCGGAGCCCGCCGCCGGCAGCCCGCCGGTTTCGTAATGCGCGGCGAAGCGCAGGATATTGCTCTCTTTTTCGAGCCTCGCGCCTTCTTCCTCGTATTCATACAGCCATCTGAGATCTCGGGATGTTTCGGTAAGTCTGTGCCGCCACCAGTATCTTTCATCGATATCGAAGTTACTACGCCATCGGCCGGTCGCATCGGTGGTATAGAAGCTCTGGCCGCGGCGCCTGAAACGCACCCTGCCGTCCTCGACCCGTATGCCAACCCCGTTTATCGTCGCCGCCAGGTGAGTCCGACCCGCTCTTAGCCACACAGTGGCCCAAACCTCGCCGGCCGCGGTGCGGAGCTCAATACTCGCAGGATGCAGGACGCGTATTCTCGAGCGCCCGGGCAGCGGGATGACGGGATCGACAGACAGCGTAACCCGCACTCCGTCGATAGTGACATCTATGGGCGGCAGCGGACTGAAGTCATCATCCTCCGGCTCCCAGTCGGGCTCGGCGTCGGGCGGCGGGGATGCCGTTTCAAATGCACCGTCTTCCCGGCGCACGAACAGGGTGTTTCCGGGCCACGTGCCGTCGGTGTTGATCAGGGCTCTGAAACCGTCATGTTCGACCACGTCCACGTTTTCCGGACCGTAAGTTATAACCCTGTATTCTTCCGTCTGGCGGATATTGCGAAAATCTCCCGTATTCAGGTTCTCCCAGTACCACTGGCCCAGGTTCGGGTGTCCATCCGGCGGAGCGAGTTCTACCACCAGATGTCTCGAGCTTTCCGTGCCCCGCGCCCATTCCATCACCCAGGCTCTTCTGCACTCTGCAAAAAATCTGTTGGCACCCGTGGCCATATTGAGCG
>PWZK01000083.1 GCA_003567495.1 Candidatus Brocadiaceae bacterium | reverse complement strand
TGTGTAGGGAACGGAAAGCGGCTGGTGGCGGCCCCCGTTGTAGAAGTTTTCAAGATACCTGTTCAGCTCCTCGCGCCCGGCATCGACCGGGAGGTCTTCAGGCTCGGCAAACTCTATACAGACGCGCCTGCGAGGTGTCAGAAAAACAAGATTCAGCATGGTATCCTTAATAGCTTCCCTGATGATACTGCCCACGCGCGGCGCATGGCCGTATGCCCAGCTGAAGCTGCTCCCCCAGAGACCCGTTGTGCGCACCATGACGGCACGCGCACCGGGCGCGAGGCTAAGCACGCGGTGTGCTGCGCTGTTTCCCCGCAAATCTTCTCTACCCGTTCTGTATGCGTGGCCCGACGGGTAGATCAGAAAATTCTTTCCCTCTTCGAGTTCAGCAGCGGTTTCTTTTATGTGTTGATGCACCTTCTCCCTTGCTTTGCCGGGCTCCCTGCCGACCGCCGGGAAGGTGCGCACGTGCAGCCTGCGGGCAAGCCACCTCACGACGGGCCGGTCCACCTGATGTTCCACGGCCCAAGTGCGGATCTCAAACCGCGGGTAAAGCAGCGACAGAAGAATGACAGGATCGATCAGCGCGGGATGGTTTGGAAGAAACACTACTCCGCTTCGCCCGCGTTTTTCGATCGCATCCAGCCCCTTTAGCTCAATGCGGTAGCGCAGCCGGAGCAGCAGCCGGGCGATCAATGCCAGAAGCCGGTTAAAAATACTGCCTAAAAAACCACGCTGTGTAAGTATAAACACAGCAGCCATACTCAGCGCCGCAAGCATAGAGAATGTGGCCGTGGGCCTGGCGATTCTCAGCATCCCCCACCCCGCGGGGCCTGAAAGCAGGATGCCTGAGAAAACGGCGAAGTTGCATGCGGCTATCACCGCGCCGCGTCGCTCCGGCCGGGGGCGGAGCTGTAAAAACGCCTGCGCTGGTATAACCATAAGACCACCGAGTATGCCAGCAAACCCGAGCAGCACGAAAATAGCGGGCAACTGTGCAGTTTGCGGCAAAAAGGAAACGTATGCGAGCAGACAAAAAACTGCACCCATACCAAGCCCCAGCGGCATCATCATAGAATGCCAGGAAATACGTTTGATGATTTTGCTGCTTGCCAGCCCGCCGACTGCCACACCGGTCATAGCCGTAAAAATCATCCCGCTTGTCGCCGCTTCGCCCAGACCGTACTGCTCGATTCCCATTTCGTTTACTATAAGTATCTTGACAGCACCAAGAAAAAAAACAAGCACGATAAGTCCGATAGCCAGTGTAAGCAACGGGTCGCGTCTTATGCGCCACAGCTCTTTAATGGTATCCCAGGCGCCGGTCCACGGAAAAGCCGCCCCGGGTGCGGCCGCTTTTCTGTGCGGCACGCCGAAACTGGCCAGAAGCCCCCCGGCCGCCACGACGAGCACGACCCCCCCAACGGCCAAACGGCCGGCGCGCATGCCCCACAATTCGCCCCGAACATTCAGCGCCAGCCCCGCACACGCCACTCCCAACAGTATAGCGCCGGTAACCGCCACGCGCAGGCGTGCGTTGATTCGGTTCACTTCACGTGCGGGAAAAAGTTCAGGTATCGCTCCGTTGAGCGCAGGATTGAAGATAGCCGACTGCGTGCCCATCAGGCATACCATTGCCAGCATAAGCGCCCAGCTGCCCAGCACGACGCCCAGCGCACCGCAGATCATTGCAGCGCACTCCAGGGTTTTTGCACCTACCACCACGTTGCGCTTGGGAAACCGATCGGCCAGCCAGCCGGCCGGCGCCGAAAACAGAAGGTAAGGCAAGGCAAACAGCGCCATCGCAGTGCCGGGGTACCAGTTTTTCCCCGCAACCACCGCAAGCAGCAGCGTGGCCTGCCGAAAAAAATTGTCGTTGAAAACGCCCATGGCGTAACAAACTGCCATTGCGACAAAATTGCGTTCGCCATGTCCCGCGCCCCCCCCCGGGGCGGCGCCGGGATGAATAATATCATCACCGAATTCAGTCGACATACCATCGAATGTTTCGTTTTTTTTACCCACCTATCGTAACCAGAACTTTTTTTTAATAAAACTTGAAAATGTTTTACTACTCGAAGCTAAGTCTAACATACAAACAGGCCGTCAGGCAAGTAGAAAGATAATGCCGGAGCTTATACTTTACTGATTATTTGCAGCCTGTTAGAATGTGCATCGCTGATTGCGGGCCAGGGATCCGGCCGACGCTTTCAATCTTCCACATTTCACGGTAAAAAATCATGTTTTTAAGTTTTTTCATCAGGGTCGCCGCCATATTCTGTATGATAGGTTTCGGGATACTGGCAAAGAAGTTGAAATTGATCGACAGCGGAGCCACGACGCAGCTATCGCGGCTGGTGACGTTTTTTTTCCTCCCGGCGCTTATATTCTCATCTCTGGTGGGGAATTTCACTCTGAAGACTCTGCTTGAAAACTGGTCGCTGCCTGCGGGCTCGATGCTTATCCTGATAACCGGCTACCTGGTGGGTGTTCTGTTTGTGCGTCTTTTAAGTTTCCATGACAGAAAACAGAAAAACCAGTTTGTGTTTCAGAGCACCATAAACAATTACTCATTCCTCCCCCTGCCGATTGTGATGATGTTGTGGGGGGATGCAGGTGTCGCCAGGCTGCTTTTTTCGACCCTGGGTTCCGAAATCGTGCTGTGGACTCTGGGGGTTTTCGTCTTGACCGGCAACAGGTTCAGCCGCAGCAGCCTGAAACAGCTGTTAAGCGTCCCAATCATGGCAATAGTTGCGGCCGTTGCGGTAATAGTCCTGCGTGCAGTTTTTGGTAACCCGGGCGCAGTCATCTTCAGCGAAACCCTTTTCTCAGAAATATTCCGCTCCTTTCTGGCCATGCTCGGCATTTTCGGCGGCGCCGCAATACCGCTGGCGATGTTTCTGGCGGGAAGCCGGGTGGCGGATCTGAAGCCTGAACACTTTTTTACACTCCGCCAGACAGCGCTGGTCATGCTGCGGCTGCTGGTAATACCGGCTGTTGCTGCCGGTATCCTGTATGCACTTCCATTTCCATGGGAGCTGAGGCGGATACTGCTTGTTGTGGCCGTAATGCCCTCGGCAATAACAAGCGTTATGCTGAGCGAAGTTTACGGTTCTGATACGGACTTTGCCGCATCTTCAGTGCTTACCACGCAATTGTGTTCTATAATAACCATACCGATCTGGCTGACTCTTTTTTTTGGCTGGTGAAATAAGCGGGATAAGCAGGTTAAATACGTGGGGCATACGTTGCCGAGCCAATTTGTTTACGTTATAATGGCGCGTGTAAGTGATTCTTTTTTAAGACTGAGCTCGCAAAGAATTCATAAAACGGGAGGGTTTAAAAAATTGCACTGGTATGCTTTTTTACTGCCTCTAACCGCATATATTTACGGCTCGGTGCCGTTCGGTTTTCTGCTGGCAAGAGGCATCAGGGGCGTTGATATACGAAACACGGGCAGCGGCAACATCGGCGCCACCAATGCCGCCAGGGTGCTGGGGTTCTGGTTTTTCCCGCCGGTTTTTTTTCTCGACTTCTCCAAGGGATTTCTGTCAGCATGGGCGGGACTTCGTGCATCATCGGGCGTATCGGAGTTTTCTCCGCCACCGCTTGCGATTATATGCGCACTGGCGGCCATTATGGGGCATATTTTCCCGGTGTTCCTGAAATTCAAGGGGGGGAAAGCCGTCGCCGCCGGCACCGGAGCGTTTGCATTGCTGGCACCCTGGCCGCTGCTTATCGGCGCAGCAGTATGGACGACGGTTTTTTTATTATTTCGCTATGTTTCACTGGCATCCATACTTGCCGCGATCACGCTGGGCGCTGCCGTATGGGTTCCAGCCCTGAACCCCGACCCGCTCGGCGAGGGATTGATCCTTACCATTTTCGCCGCAGCCGCCGCGCTGGCCATAATCGCCCTGCACCGCGCTAATATCGGCAGACTGCTCTCGGGCGAAGAACATCGGATCGAATGGAAAAAGGGAAATAAAAAATAGGCATCAACTTTTATCAGGCCAAGAAAGTGACCCAATCAGATGTAGAACAGCTTGCCCGGGATTACTACGACCGGCTTTTCCGTGCTGCGCTCTTTATGTGCAACGACCCGGAAGTCGCCGAAGATCTCGTTCAGGATACTTTCGTAGCCGCAATCAAGGCAATCGACCGGTTCGAAGGCCGCTCTTCCCATTATACATGGCTATACGGAATATTTTTGAATAAGTTCAGGTCGTGGCTCAGAAAAAACAAGCGGGAAAAGAGCTTCTCACTGCAGCACAGAGCCGAACAATTCGATCTGCCAAATGAGGGCGAGCTGCTGGAATCCGATATGCCGGGCACTCTGGACATCATGCTCCAGCGAGAAAGGGCCGAAACCGTAAGGAAAGCCATCGGTAAACTGCCCCCGCACCACAGAGAGGCACTCGCTCTCAGGTACATCGAAGGGATGTCGTATGAAAAGATCAGTGGAGTTCTGGACTGCTCGATCGGGACGGTAAAATCCAGAATTCACTATGCTCTTAAAAAAGTAGCCGAAAGGCTCAGGAAAGAACCGGCTGTCAGAAACGACGAGAACCAGGAAATTTAATTGAACCCGGTGCGGTTATTTTACACTAATGTAGTTAGAGGCGGAGTAAGTCCTCAATGAGACACGTTCGGATTGGGTGCCGTGTAACAACAAATAAGCGAAACCGGGATCGAATAAAATGGTTTTAGCGCGCGAAAAGACCGATGCATATCGGCTTGCAGGCCGAAGAGGGTTCTGTCTCGTACAAAAACACGAAGACCAACCCCGATAGCGATAGCGATCCCGATTTGTTGGGGCGAGTCCGGCGGTAATTCAAGGAACGCCTGCCCGCAGCGGCCAGGTGGTTCGCTGAACATATAATTGCAGGAGGTTCAGTCATGGATTGTGAAGAAGCGAGGTCATATTTTCCGGATTCTCCCGGACGCGCGGACGGTGTTCCGAATGAGGAGGCCCGGCGTCACGTAGAGGAATGCTCCCGGTGCGGAAATTTACTTAAGTCGCTGAAAATTGGAGATGCCGCCCTCACCGACGCCATCCCTTTTCTGGCACCGGAAGGAGGTTATCTGACCGACGAAAGAATGAAAAGACTCCTTGAGTCGGCGCAGTCCGCAGAGAGTGCAGGAAGCAGAGTTATCGCTCTGAGGGCCCGAAAACGGAGGTACTGGGCCGTCGCCGCCGCCGTTATGCTCGTAGCAGCCGGTTTTTTGATCTTTCAATCCTATCGTGGGCCTGATCACGAACCGCATGCCGGCGATGCGATAGCAGCAGCCGGGCCTCGTACGGTTGAGTATCATGTGGTATCGGAATTTGACGATATGATTGATACCACTGCAGACCTGTGGGAAACTCCGGGTTTCGAACTTGACATGAGCGTAAAAGCACCCGAGGGCCTGCTGGCCACAAGTTCGCGCGGCCTCACTGTTCCCGTGCATGAGACCGAACGAATACGGCACGATAATTACTGGTGGTAGAAAATGAGAAGAAAAAAAACGCTGCTTTTGACCATCTGCCTTTACCTTCTTTCGGGCGTTTCGATTGCGACGGCCGGAGAGCCACCGCGCGATACCGCGCAAAGCCCCCTGCATTTTGTGGAGGCTGTAAAGGAGGCCATGCTGCGAATGGCCGTAGTAGAGCCGTTTTGCGACACCCAACAGCAACCCATGCCAGTGGCTACGGGAGTGTTTGTAACCGAAGACGGAGGAGTAATAACAAGCATAGCCGCCGTAGCCGGAGCAAAGGAGATTTTTGTGAAAAGGCTTCACGAAGAACGCCTGTCGGCACGGATAAAAGCCGTTGACCAGACGCTGGGATTCGTGTTTTTGCAAACCCCGATTTCAGTTGAAACCCCGATAGGAACCGCCTCCGGTTCGTCCGAACCCGGCGAATGGGTGCTTGTTACATACGCCACCGACACGCAGACCGAAGGGAAGCATGAAATGGATATCTTCCCCGCCGTTATTTCATCGACGGAGGCTACGGCCAGGTTCTCCGGACGGGACTTCGACAGCATGATCAAGCTAGCTGCCGCAGCTCCGAAAGGGTCGGCCGCCGCGCCGGTTTTCAATTCCAGGGGACTTCTGGAAGGTGTGCTGGTCGCTACAAGGGAATGCTCCAAAACTTCGGATTGCTCTTACGTGCTCCATGCTGATGAACTTCAAAAAGTGGTGGAAAATCTGAAGGCCGGCCGATCAAACCGGCTGGGGTGGATAGGTATTGCAATCCGGACGCTGCCGGGGCGAGACGCCGGGGTCGAAGTTGCTGCGGTTATGCGCGGCTGCCCCGCCGATGAAGCGGGCATAGAGGCCGGCGACATTATACTTTCCATAAACGAGAGAAGGATAACCGGACCCGCCGCACTCAAAGCCGTCATAGGCGAATTCCCGCCCGGGCAAAAAGTGGAATTGAAAATCCGGCGTGAAGGCGAACTTGAAAAATTTGATCTGACCCTGGATCCGCGTCCCCTTTCCATCTCTACGCCGTGTCCCGTCAAGCGGGATGACGACAGCCGGGACTAACCCTTGCTCAAGCTTAGCCGCTGCGATCATCGAGCCGTTTGTCGAGTTTCTGGCGGATTGCGGACGCATGCCAGCTCTCATTCATCGCAAACTGCTCGAACATCTCTCTAATAGCCTCCGACCCAGTCTCTCGCGCATACTTGCGATAGAGCCTGACGGCGGTCTCTTCGTGCTCCAGCGCATCTTTCAACCTGTCCTCGTCACTGTTAATCTGCTTCTGTGTAATGGCGTTCCCCCCCCTCTCTCTATAAACGATCTTGATAAAACAACATGGACAAAATGGACTATATAGACATTATGGACTAACCCGCTTATGTCTAACCCGCATATTTCATAAACCAGCGGCAAAATTCAATATAAACGACTGTTATGTCTTATCTTACAAGCACATTTTGTAGCTTTTGAAAATCACACTCTGTATTTAAGCCTCAAAAACGGTGGTTTACCTGCCTGCAGCAGGCAGGCCCTGCGGGCGCATTCCCAGCCTGCCTGCTGCAGGCAGGCGGCGCATCTGCTTTATCAGGCTGCGCTTCGCGTATATGAATACAGCGGCGCTTGCCTTTCGCGCAGCTGCACCGCTGGAAACGCGTGAAATAAGCGGGCTAAGGAACAGAAATGCTATCTGGAAGTCGCCGGCCCCAAACAGCCAGGCAAAGCTC
>PWZK01000155.1 GCA_003567495.1 Candidatus Brocadiaceae bacterium | reverse complement strand
GGGATAGCTGCGCTTGAGAACCAGGGGCTTGACCGATGTCTTGATCATGGTATTGAAGGCTTCGAGAGTTATGTGGCGCTTGCGGTACTGGGCAGAAACTTTCAGAAACTTGGCGCCGATCTGCAGGCGAAAGCGCTAAAACGGGTGAGAAGAAAAACTCCAAGTAAAGGCGGCTTGAATCGAGCCGCCTGAAAAGACGTCTTTAAAAAGCAGGTTTTCGTCCAAATTGAGGAAGATTGTGTCTCGAAAGCGAGACTGTGCGGCAAATTAACCGGGCCGGACGGAAAAAGCAAGTTTCTTTTCTTTTTGACTACGAAAAACCCAAAATTATCAGCAGTTCTTTGGCTCGAACTCGCTCAAAACCAGACTTTTCGGTCAGGCACTATATAGGCGGTGAAGTATCAAATCTTGCGCCCGATGAGACGGCTGCCTGGCTGATCAATCTGACGGCCATCCTCGGCTCTCACATGGTAGGGCGCATTCGCGGCGGAAGGGTGGGCACGGATTACCCCGCTTATTTCATAAACCAACGACAGTAGTTAATAAAAAGGCTTGAAAATAAATATGTTAAATAGTGTTTTTAGGGTAACTCGGATTTTACAGTGTGTATCTGAGTTCCGTAAAAAACGGTTTACCCTTCGGGCGCGTCCCCAGCGGCGCATCTGCTTCAGAAATCTTCACTTGCAGTATACTAATACAGCTGCGCTCGATTTCTTCGCATCTGCAACACTGGGAACGCGTGAAATAAGCGGGTTAACCCGCTTATTTCATAAATCAGAGCTTATTACGTGTCGGTGCAGGTAAGGGATCAGTTTTTCCGCCATTTTAGCGGCTGAATTGTTTTCCGCTTCGGCAAGGGCCTTTTCCTTTGTCTCGATCGACGCTGCAAGCCCTTCGGTCTCAAAAAATGCCAGTATCTCGGGGGTCTCACCAACCCTTATCAGCCCCACCAGAGCGCGGCACACCGCAAATCGAATCTCTCCCGCACTTGTTTGGCGGATATCGGTTATTTTCGATCCTGCGGCCCCGATTATAAAAAGCGCCCCTTCTTCCTCATGGTAGTTGTCGATAGCATCCAGAAGCTTGCCGTGAGGCTTTACATCTTCGTCTTCCGACAGAACATCCGCAGGAATATCCAACTCTTCTGCTATCAGAATGGAGAATCCGCTCTTCTCAAGGTGTTGTTTAATATATGACTGAATGACCGATTGCTCCGGAACTGTGCCGTCGTGACCGGTTTCTATGATTCTGAGTTTGACAATCGGGTCTGGCGCCTGTCCGGTATCATATGCGAAATCAATGTACGGCATTTCGGGTGCGCCAAGAACCACCTTTTCTTTGAGCATTTCAGTAACAAAAATTTCGGCCCGAATGTTTTTCCCGTCGATCCGGGAGATATCCTGAGTTCTACCCACAAGTGCTGACGCTACGCCTTCCCGGTCAGTTTTTTCAACTATTGAGCTCTCACCGTTTTTCTCAAACAATCCCGTAAGATCTGCAAATTCAAATTTTACCGGTATCCCCCTTACCGGTGCCCGGTCAGGCCCGGCCAGGACCTGCACGCTGAGGACGACAGGCTTCTCGCTTCCAGGGGCCGTCCATTGTGCAGGGCCTTCTCGGGGTATGATCTCAAACTCTTTCAGCAGCCGGTCGATGTCGGCGTATGTATCTTTCAGCGAGGCTCCCTTCATGGCCCCGCTTAATTCGTCAAGTTTATTCTCGGAAGGTTTTATGGCGGCCGCGGCCAGATAGAGTTGCAGGGCGGATTCACCGCAGGCGGCCGCGTCGAGCAGCTCTGAAAGGGCTTGCCTGAAATTGCCGGCCTTCTTTTGGTTAAGTCCGGAGCGGCGAAGATGCTTCCAATCTTCGGCCCGCCTGGCGGCGGCAGAAGCGCATTCACTCACAGCCAGATCCCTCTCCACCAAAGCCAGGGTATAATGCACGTTGATAATCGGGTCGTACCACCGTTCGACGATACGTTCATGGAAAACGTCTTCGGGCGTCGAACGCAGACGCAAAGATGGCAGGGCATCGAGGTTGTCGAGCAATCGGGGGTCAATGTCGTCGCGCCGCTCTTTGAAGGTGTCCGCCTTTATTCGAGCGAGTGCGGCGATTCTGTGGAACGACTTTCGCCGTGCGTCTTCTTCTGATTCCGACGCGGTCTCCCCCATGCCCACAGAAAGGAGAAATCTGGCGGCGGGGTACCTTTCGCTTTTTCCCGTGGCGAGCCATTCAGGGGGTACCGGGGATAAGACATTTTCCAGCCGGCGGTCTTCCCATGTTTCTCCTCTGGCCGCCTCCGCGGTACGTTTTTTAATTACCCGGTCCAGCTTGTTGAACAATTCATCCAGTGCCGCTTTTTCCGAGCCGGGGTCGAAAAGGCCGTAATTGCTGCTTACCGCTGCAACGCTGTCTTTTATGGCATTATGTACGTTTACGAGCGGGACCCGGTAAAGCACGGATGCTTCCAGGCGAAGTTTTTTTTCCACCCATACTTCTTCCTGGATCGGCCGACGCATGATATCGGATCTTACCTTGCCGGCCAGAGCGCTGCCGAAATCACGGGTGCCGATTTCCCGGCCGGGGCTTAGCCGGGGGTTTTCGCTGAAAAAATCTTTTACGGACTTCGACACATAGCCGGCTATCACTTTGGAAAGTTCGCTCCGGGCCTTCCTCCTCGCCTCTTCCAGCGCAGCGTATCGGGACTGCGAGGATGCGGCGCCCACGGCGGCGATAAACCGGGGGGAATCAGTTATGCTTTCAGGATCACGTATCCATGAAGGGCGGGGCTCCGGTTCCGGACCGGTAGTTGCACAGCCGAACTGTAAGGCAATCAGGGCTGTAACTACCAGCACTGGGGCGGCTCTTTTCATTTCTTGCATCCTTTCCCGTCATTCTTCTTCATAAACCAACAGAGACTGCACCGGGTGGCGTGCTATTTTCTGTCTTCCGTTCAGAAAAGCGAGTTCTATAAGGAAAAGACATAAGACGATATCTCCGCCCAGTTCTTCCACCATCCGGCAGGAGGCGTCCACTGTGCCTCCAGTGGCAAGCAGGTCGTCGAACATCAACACTTTTTGGCCGGGGCATATCGCATCACGGTGTATTGCAAGAGTATCCGAGCCGTATTCCAGCTCGTAGGTCTTCTCTATGGTTTCGGCGGGGAGTTTACCGCTTTTACGCACCGGCACGAACCCGGCACCGAGTTCTGCAGCCAACGCACCCCCGAATATGAACCCTCGCGCTTCAATTGCCACAACGCAGTCTATGGAACGCCCCTCAACCGCGTTTAGCAGCAGTTTGATGCTGTCGCGGAAAACGTCCGGTTTCTTCAGCAGGGTCGTGATATCCCTGAAAACAATGCCCTTTTCGGGGAAATCGGGCACGTTGCGTATGTATTTTCGCAGTTTTGATATTTCCATTTTGTGCGCGGGCGGCTTTCTATTTTGCCTCCTCTTCGGACTCTTTAGATTCGTCGTTTTTTTCTTCTTCCGCCGTCCCGGATTCGGCGGACTCTTCCTTCTTCTTCTTCTCCTCCTCCTCCTCCTCTTTTTCTTCTTCTTTTTCTTCGGATTTCACTGTCTTTTCGTCGGCGCCCGGGTCCACCTTTGCGTCGGCCCTGGCTCTTACCTCCTCCGGTATGTTGAGACCGGTTGCCTTATTTTCTTCGCTCTCACTTTCAGGAGTTTCCTCTTTCTTATCCTGTCCTTGCCTTCTTTCTTCACCTCTGCGGTGTTGCGGAGCTTCCTTGAGCGCGTCGTCAACTATTTTATCCGGGCTTTCCGCTTCATCCAGTTCTTCCTGCATGAGGACGAGTTGTGGCTTCTCTTCCGTTTCAGCGCCGGAAGCGGGCATCAATGAGAGCCCGATCTTTCGTTCTCCCTCGCTGACTCTTATAACCCTTACGTCGACCACGTCACCTTCAGCGACAATTTCATCCGGTGAATCAATATTTTTCTCGGTCATTTCACTGATATGCAGCAGGCCTTCCAATCCGTCTTCAAGCTCTACAAACGCCCCGAAACTGGTCAGTTTCGCCACGCGCCCCCTGGCAATGTCATCGATCCGGTATTTTCCCGGGATTTTTTCCTGCCACGGGTCCTGTTCGAGCTGTTTAAGGCCGAGCGCAACTCGCCTTTTTGAGGCATCCACATCAAGTACCATACACTCTACGGATTCACCTTTTTTAACCACTTCAGACGGATGGTTAATCTTGCGGGTCCATGACATGTCATTTACATGAAGCAGCCCGTCTATACCGTCTTCAATTTCAATAAAAGCGCCGTAGCTTGTCAGGTTCCGCACTTTGCCGACGATACGGCTGCCGGGGGGGGAATTTTCAGCGATAAGTTCCCACGGGTTTTTCTCGGTTTGTTTTATACCGAGGCTTATTTGTTCCTTTTCTCGGTTCACGTCCAGAACGACCACGTCTACTACGTCCCCTATTGCCACGACTTCGCCGGGGTGATTTATACGGCGCGTCCAGGACATTTCGCTGATGTGGACCAGTCCTTCTACGCCCTCTTCCAGTTTGACAAAGGCACCGTAATCCATCAGGTTGACCACTTCACCGCTTACGACCGAATCAACCGGATATTTCTCTTCGATATCATGCCACGGACTGGGTGTTTTCTGTTTCAGACCGAGCGCCACCTTTCCTTCCTCCTGTTCCACCGACAGGATTTTAACCTCTATCTCATCGTCGATTGCAACCATCTCGCCCGGGTGGCTGATTCGGCCCCAGCTCATGTCTGTAATATGCAAAAGGCCGTCTATGCCGCCGAGATCAACGAAAGCTCCAAAATCGACGATATTTTTCACCTTGCCGGTACGTATCTCGCCCTCGACCAGGCTCGGGAAAAGTCTCTTCTGCATCAGTGCCCGCTGTTCTTCAATAAGCTGGCGTCGGCTGAGCACTATGTTGTGCCGTTCATAATCGATCTTAAGTACCTTGCACGTCAGTTTTTTGCCTATATAATCGGCAATCTCGCCGGGACGTCTGATATCGACCTGGCTGGCGGGAAGAAAAACAGGAACTCCGATGTCTATCAGAAGACCGCCCTTGATTTTTCGTACAACTTCGCCGGTAACTACATCGTTTTCCTCGACGTTTTCACTTATCTCTTCCCACGCTCGAAGCTGATCTGCCTTCTGTTTGGAAAGCTGGACTACGCCTGAATCACCCTCCACAGCTTCCAGAAGAACATCCACTTTATCCCCGATTTCGATGTCTTCTCCTTCCCATTCATGCCGCGGCACTACGCCTTCACTTTTATAGCCTATGTCAAGCATTACTTCGTCATCGTTGAAATCGACCACAACACTCTCCAGCACCGTATTGACTGAGAAGTCCTGTACTGAATTTTCAAGCTGTTCCTCGAGTTCACCGGTTTCCACGCCTTCGAGCGCTTCCTGAAGTTCCTGCTCGATCTCTTCTTTGTCGATACCAAGTTCCGCCAGAATATCTCGCTGTCTCATAATACAACCTTGTAATTGGGTTAAAGTAAAAGTATATTTTCAATCTCGCAATGTGCTCACCGAGCTACGCCCGGACCGTATATCATGACCGATTACGAATTATTTTGCAAGTTACCGCCCGAGCATCGTCCTTAATTGGCTCTGCATGCCGGCGATCCGGCAGTGAATCAGGTGCGTTAATTGCTCGCGCTTATACTCTGAGGGCACGATCGGTTCGCCGTACATAACGGCAACGCAGGCGGGCACCGGCATCATCCTGTTTCGGGGCCAGCTTCTGAACGCGCCTTCTATACAGACCGGTATAACGCGTGCGTTACACCGAATGGCGAGCGATGCGATGCCGGGCTGAAAACGGCCAATCTCTCCGTTAACACTTCGGGTGCCTTCGGGAAACAGCAGGACCGGCTCCTGCCGGCGCAAAAGCCCTATTACCGTTCGCAAAGCCGCGCTGTCGCTACCGCCCTGTCTTACCGGGTGCGCGCCCAGAGCACTTATCAGCTCGCCGAAAACCGGAGGCTCAAAAAGCTGGCTTCTGGCCAGGTAGTTAAGCGGTCGACCCAGCGCCATGCCCACAAGTACAGGGTCGAGATAGCTCTGATGATTACAGGCCAGCATGGAGCCGCTGAGCTGCTCCCCATCGGGCACGTTTATGTGCCTAACGGCGGTAAAAGCAGTCATTGCAGCGGAGGAAAACACGCGACAAACTGAATAAAACCCCTTTCTTAACGACTGCTTTAACTCCAATCTTAATCCGTAGGTTTTCAATTTAAATAAATTTTAACATTGAGATTTATTTATTATTTGATGCTTTCTCAGGCTGCACTTCGAGTATACGAATACAGCGGCGTTTGCCTTTCGCGCATATGCACCGCTGAGAGCGCGTGAAACAGGCGGGCTAACAAGAAGATGCAACCTGCCGCACGATGTTTGCCATCTCTGAAACCACTTCTTCCACGCCCATCCCGGTGCTGTCGATCTTTTTCATTGATTCAGTACATCGCAGCGCGCCGACCGGACGCGCCCTGTCCGCCATATCTCGTTGCCTGATATCCTCCAAAACTTCGTCAAATTCGATATCCAGCCTGCCGGAACGAAAATCCGACAGGCGACGTTCGGCACGTGTTTTTATATCCGCATCGAGAAAAAATTTGACCTCTGCATCGGGAAACACCACCGAGCCCTGGTCGCGCCCTTCGGCGACTATATCGCCAACGCGTTTTGCATGGGCTCTTTGCAGATTCATCATGGCCTTTCTGGCCGCCGGTTCGTCGGCTATATATTTTATCTTACGGGTCACTTCCGGAGATCTTATGGCCGTGGTTACGTCCCTGCCGTCGCAGATTATACGTCTGCCGTTTTTGCCGTCATAAAAATCAATCCTGACTTTTTGGGCCAGTTCGGCTATCGAATCAGTGTCCTGCTCCAGATCAACCCCCGTTTCGGTTGCTTTCCAAGTGACGGCCCTGTACATCGCACCCGTGTCAAGATACTCAAACCCAAGCCGTTCGGCAAGCTCGCGTGCAACAGTGCTTTTGCCCGAACCGCACGGGCCGTCGATTGTTACTATCATATCCTGCAGCCTCCTAACCCGGACAAGCCGGAATGTGGAATTAGGAACGAGGAATGTGGAATGTGGGAAAAATGCCGTAAATTTCAACTCCTCATTCCACATTGCCGTTCGCCTTTTGATTCCTAATTTCACATTTCTAATTTGTAATTGCCGTC